>NZ_JBFRTR010000038.1:0-24132 GCF_041474215.1 Vibrio sp. 10N.222.52.C12 | reverse complement strand
GAACCCTAACTAAATTTCTGTCATTTTATATTTAACTGAACGTTCAATATAAAATAAAAGGATTAAGAAATGCCGAAGGTTGGGATGCCTGATATACGTAAACCACAGCTTGTTCAAGCCACCATGACGGTGATTGATCGAGTGGGTTTGCATGCCGCGAGTATTGCGTTGATCAGCAAAGAAGCGGGAGTCTCCACTGGCATTATTAATCACTATTTTGGCGGGAAGCATGGGCTGCTCGAAGAGACCATGCGTGAAATCCTTCGCCAACTTTCTAATACCATCACGACTTCACTAAAAGCGCTTCCTGTTGATGCTCACCAACAGAGAATCAACGCGATCATCGATGGTAACTTCGAAGGTTACCAAGCAGAAAATAAGGTCGCGAAGGCGTGGTTGGCATTTTGGTCATATTCAATGCATGACGAGCAGCTGAAAAGACTGCAACGTGTGAATGAAAAACGTTTGATTTCACACTTACGTCTTGAGTTGAAAGGTATTTTGAATCATGAACAAGCGGATCTCGTTGCTCACGGGATTGCGTCTCTGATTGATGGTTTGTGGCTGAGAGGCACACTAAACCCAGATGGTATCGATGCTCAAAAGGCGCGTGCCATCATCAATGATTATCTAGATAAACAACTGACGTTCTACTCGTGCAGTACCAAATAGAACGCAGTGTTAGAACTAGAACAGCACTAGAACGACCAATACTTACACCCAAAATTCAAACTAGACCAGTAGAGTCTAATAACAATAATTAAGTCAGAATCTCAAATGGAAATGAACTCGTTATACATCGATGGCGCAGCGGTTAAAGCAACCTCTGGTGAAACCTTTGATAGCATTAACCCTGCCAACGGTGAACCTATCGCGACCTTAGGCCAAGCATCTTCAGCAGATGTCGACAGTGCTATTGAATCTGCGAAACGCGGGTTTGCGGTATGGTCTGCAATGACCGCTGTGGAACGCAGCCGCATTCTGTTGAAGGCAGTGGAAATACTTAGAGCTCGAAATGATGACCTTGCAAACCTTGAGGTTGTTGATACGGGCAAGCCGCTGCAAGAAGCAATTGAAGTGGATGTGGCGTCTGGTGCTGATGTTATTGAATACTTTGCTGGCTTGGCACCAACGCTACAAGGCGACCAACAACCGCTGAGCGAATCTCAATTTTTCTACACTCGCCGCGAGCCGCTAGGCATCTGTGCGGGCATTGGTGCGTGGAACTACCCTATCCAAATCGCGATGTGGAAATCGGCTCCGGCATTAGCTGCGGGTAACGCGATGATTTTCAAGCCTTCAGAAGAAACGCCGCTAACGGCGCTCAAGCTTGCTGAGATATTTACCGAAGCTGGTCTTCCTGATGGCGTGTTCAACGTGGTTCAGGGCGATTACCGTGTTGGTCAGATGCTAACGGCGCACCCAGATATCGCGAAAGTATCGTTCACGGGCGAAACCGGTACCGGTAAAGCGGTAATGGCAGACAGCGCTAAGACGCTGAAATCAGTCACCATGGAACTTGGCGGCAAGTCACCGATGATCGTGTTTGATGATGCGAAATTGGATGATGCAGTTTCAGCTTCGATGGTGGCTAACTTCTACACCCAAGGCGAAGTGTGTACTAACGGTACTCGCGTTTACGTTCATGAAAATATCTACAACGATTTCATCGACCAACTTAAAACACGCACTGAAAAGCTCATCATTGGTAACCCAATGGACATGGAGACTCAGATCGGCGCGTTGATTTCTAAAGAACACCTTTCAAAAGTCCTTGAAGCCATTGAGCTAGCTAAACAGTCGGGCGCAACCCTGCTGACGGGCGGCTATCAAGTGACAGACAACGGCCTCGAAAACGGTAATTTTGTTATCCCAACCGTGTTTGTGGATTGCGAAGACAACATGCCTTACGTTCAACAAGAGATCTTCGGCCCTGTGATGTCAGTGTTGAAGTTTTCGGACGAAGACGATGTGATTCGCCGTGCAAACGACACCAAATACGGCCTTGCGGCTGGTGTGTTCACGCAAAACCTTTCTCGTGCGCACCGTGTTATTCACCAAATGCAGGCGGGTATTTGTTGGGTTAATACGTGGGGTGACTCACCAGCAGAAATGCCAGTTGGGGGTTACAAGCTTTCGGGTATTGGCCGTGAAAATGGACCAGAAACTCTACTTCACTATACGCAGACTAAGAGCATTCTTATTGAACTTGGCGACTACGCCAGCCCTTATGCCTAACGCGTAACACTCAATTTTATGGGTTAGCTTAACAGAGCTAGCCCTACTGACTCATCTCAGGGAAATCAAAACATGGAACAACGCTACGATTATATTATCGTCGGCGCGGGTTCGGCCGGCTGTGTGTTAGCGGATAGGCTAACGGAAAGCGGTGAACATAGCGTTTTATTACTGGAAGCTGGTGGCACGGATAAGAGTATTTTTATCCAAATGCCAACCGCGCTTTCTTACCCAATGAATACTGAAAAGTACGCTTGGCAATTTGAAACAGAGAAAGAACCGGGCCTTGATGGACGTGAACTGCACTGCCCACGTGGCAAAGTGTTAGGCGGCAGCTCATCGATCAACGGCATGGTTTATGTTCGTGGCCACGCGTGTGATTTTGACCAATGGGAAGAAGAGGGTGCAGCGGGTTGGAACTATCAAGCATGCTTGCCTTACTTCCGCCGCGCTGAATCATGGAACAAAGGCGGTGATGAATACCGTGGTGACAATGGCCCTGTCGGCACTTGTAATGGTAACGATATGGAGCTTAACCCGCTTTACCAAGCATTCATCGATGCAGGTAAAGACGCTGGTTACCCAGAAACCAACGATTACAACGGCTACCAGCAAGAAGGCTTCGGCACTATGCATATGACGGTAGACAAGGGTGTTAGAGCCTCAACCTCTAACGCTTATTTACGTCGAGCATTGAAGCGTTCAAACCTGACCTTGAAGAAAGGTATCGTGGCGCGTCGTTTCTTACTTGAAGCACAAGACTTAGAAGGTCAATCAGGCTTGAAAGCGGTTGGTGTCGAGTTTGAAAAGTCAGGCAATACCCAGGTGGCTGTGGCGAACAAAGAAGTGATCTCTTCTGCGGGTTCTATTGGCTCGGTTCAACTGCTGCAGCTTTCTGGTATCGGCCCGAAAGCCGTGCTTGAAAAGGCCGGCGTTGAAGTTAAACACGAACTAAGCGGTGTCGGTGAAAACCTTCAAGATCACCTAGAAGTGTACTTCCAATATCACTGCAACGAACCGATCACACTCAACAGCAAGCTTGGCTTGGTGAGCAAAGGCATGATTGGCGCGGAATGGATTCTGACTCGCAAAGGTCTGGGTGCTACTAACCACTTTGAATCGTGTGCGTTCATTCGCTCTCGTAAAGGATTGAAGTGGCCAAACATTCAATATCACTTCCTGCCAGCAGCGATGCGTTACGACGGACAAGCGGCCTTTGATGGTCACGGTTTCCAAGTACACGTTGGGCCTAATAAGCCAGAAAGTCGCGGTACGGTTGCGATCACTTCTGCTGATCCGCATGCCAAGCCAGAGATCATTTTCAACTACATCTCGACTGAGCAAGACCGCCAAGATTGGCGCGATTGTATTCGTCTAACGCGTGAGATTTTGTCTCAACCAGCAATGGATGCTTACCGAGGTGAAGAGATTCAGCCGGGTCTAAGTGTGACTTCCGATGAAGCGATTGATGAATGGGTTAAGCAGAACGTTGAAAGTGCATATCACCCTTCATGTGGCTGCAAAATGGGTTCAGATGATGATCCAATGGCAGTGCTTGATGAAGAGTGTCGCGTTCGCGGTGTCGATAATTTACGTGTTGTCGACTCATCGGTTTTCCCAACCATTCCAAACGGTAATTTGAACGCCCCGACCATTATGGTTGCTGAGCGTGCTTCCGATTTGATTTTAGGCAAGCCGATGCTCAAAGAGCAGGACGTTCCAGTGTGGATTGCACCTGAATGGCAAGAGAAGCAAAGAATCAATAAACCAGTAAGAGAAGCGTAAGCCTCTGTTATTGAGATAAAAATAATAAAAAGTAACAACCAAAATTAGTCAAAAGTCAGCAAAACTGCCCTGATTAGTATGAGTTAGGGCAGAAAAAGGAAAGATAAAAAGGAATCATTATGACGACTCAACATAAACAAACCGCTACAAAAAAGGTATTAGCAACATTAGCCATCAGTTCATTTGCATTTGGTGCTAACGCTTCTATTGAACCGCAGCAATGTGAAAACGTTCGCTTCGCTGATGTAGGCTGGACTGACATTACCGCAACAACCGCCGTTACTTCTGAACTATTAAAAGGCCTTGGTTACAAAACCAAAACCGACCTACTTTCAGTACCGGTGACTTACTCTTCAATGGCGAACGGCGATATTGACGTATTCCTAGGTAACTGGATGCCAACTATGGAAGGCGATATTGCTAAGTACCGTGAAGCGGGCACGGTTGAAACCGTTCGTGCCAACCTTGAAGGCGCAAAATACACACTAGCTGTACCAAAATATGTGTACGACTCTGGCGTAAAAAGCTTCGCAGACCTAGCAAAACATGCCGACAAGTTTAAAGACCGCATCTACGGTATTGAGCCGGGTAACGATGGCAACCGCTTAATCCAATCAATGATTGATTCTGACGCGTTTGGCTTGAAAGATTTCAGCCTAGTGGAATCAAGTGAAGCGGGCATGGTATCGCAAGTATCTCGCGCTGCTCGTCGTAGCCAGTGGATTGTTTACCTTGGTTGGGCTCCGCACCCAATGAACAGCAATGTTGAAATGGAATACCTTTCTGGCGGTGACGACTTCTTCGGCCCTAACTACGGCGGCGCGAATGTTTACACCAACGTTCGTTCAAACTACCTGTCTGAGTGTGCAAACGTCGGTCAACTTCTACAAAACCTAGAATTCACTCTTGAGATGGAAAACCAGTTGATGGAAGAGATTCTTAACCAAAAAGTGAAGCCAGAAAAAGCCGCTCAACAATGGTTGAACAAGAACCCTCAACAAGTTGAAGCTTGGTTAGACAACGTAAAAACGCATAAAGGTGAATCAGCGACTCAAGCGGTTACTGAATACCTAAAGCAAGTTAAAGCTTAGTTCTACCTATCTCAACAGCTACATAAATAATAAAGGTGGGCTTGCCAATTTATCGATTGGTTTGAAGTAGCCCACCCATAATAAAAGGCAATATTGTGAATTTTATTACGGAAAACAAAATCCCTGTCGGACAATGGATGGAAGCTGGTGTTGACTGGTTAACTATCAACGCAGCGGGCTTTTTTGATGCTATTTCTATCTTTTTAGAAACCGTTATTCTGTTTTTAGTCGATGTATTTAAATGGATGCCGCCTGCGCTCCCTATCGTAATTACCGCTGCGATTGCTTGGTATTTACACCGTAAATTATCGTTGGTGATCTTCGTTGTCGCGGCGCTTCTGACCATTCTCAACCTTGGCTATTGGCAAGAAATGCTGGAAACCTTTGTTCTCGTCTTTGCGGCGACAACGATTTCCGTATTAATTGGCGTACCGGTTGGCATCATGGCTGCTCACCGTCCTTGGCTCTATACAGTTTTGCGTCCAATCCTTGATTTGATGCAGACCGTTCCAACGTTTGTGTACTTGATTCCAACTCTGGTTCTATTCGGCTTGGGTATCGTTCCTGGCTTAATCTCGACCATTATTTTCGCAATAGCTGCACCGATTCGTTTGACCTACTTAGGGGTAACGAAAGTCCCTGAAGAGCTGATTGAAGCGGGTAAAGCCTTTGGTGCAAGTCGCATGAAGTTACTGCTCAAAGTTGAATTACCTGCCGCTCTGCCAAGCATCATGGCGGGTGTCACCCAATGTATTATGTTGTCGCTTTCGATGGTGGTTATCGCCGCTCTTGTTGGTGCTGACGGGCTTGGTAAACCTGTTGTTCGTGCATTGAACACAGTGAACATCTCACAAGGTTTTGAAGCCGGATTAGCGATTGTTTTAGTCGCAATCATCCTTGACCGCTTGTGCAAAACACCAAACCAGAAGGAAGCTTAATCATGTCTATCTCTCAGGAACAAAAGGCAATGGACGCGATTACCATTAAAAACCTTGATGTTGTGTTTGGTAACAAAGCCAATCAAGCGCTGGAACTACTCGACCAGGGTAAAACTCGCCAAGAGATCATCGATGAAACCGGTCAAGTTGTCGGCGTCGACAATGTGTCGCTGACCGTTGAAGAAGGCGAGATTTGTGTGCTGATGGGGTTGTCTGGTTCTGGTAAATCATCTTTGCTTCGCGCAGTTAACGGTTTGAATGAGATCAGCCGTGGTTCACTAACAATCAAAGACGGTGACCAACAAGTCGATTTAGCACAGTGTGATGAAGCGACTCTGCGTCATCTTCGTACTCACCGTGTATCCATGGTTTTCCAAAAGTTTGCTTTGATGCCGTGGCTTAATGTATTAGACAACGTAGCGTTTGGCCTTGAAATGCAGGGTGTAGCAAAAGATGTTCGTCGTGCAAAAGCGCGTGAACAATTAGAAATGGTTGGCCTAGCGGAATGGGAAACCAAATTCCCTCATGAGCTTTCTGGTGGTATGCAGCAACGTGTTGGTTTGGCGCGTGCGTTCGCTATGGACACAGACATTCTATTGATGGATGAACCTTTCTCGGCGCTGGACCCATTGATTCGTGCTCAGCTGCAAGATGAACTGATCACACTGCAAAACAAACTCAACAAAACGATTCTGTTCGTGAGTCACGACCTAGATGAAGCACTGAAGATTGGTAACAACATCGCGATCATGGAGTCAGGAAAGCTGATTCAACACGGTAAGCCTGAAGAGATCGTATTGACGCCAAAAACAGAATACGTAAAAGACTTCGTTGCTCACACCAACCCACTGAATGTACTTAAAGGTCGCTCTTTGATGCAGCCTCTTGATTCACTGACGCAAGAGAATGAAAGCTGGAAGATTTGCGATTCTAAAGATCTCTGGATTGAACAGAGCGAAGGTGCTTTATCTGTGAAAGGTGAATCTGCTTTGGCGCTTGTTGAGTGGAGTGAGTCTGACGACTTAACTGCGATCAACGAGTCGAGTGTAGTTGTGGCAAGCCCGGAAATTGGCATGCGTGATGCGATTAAACTGAAACAGCTAAGTAATCACCCGATTTTGCTGGTGGAAGACAATCAACTGGTCGGTATTCTGGATAACAGCGAGTTTTACAACGCACTAACGGGTAATTTTCAGATGAATACAGCCGCGTAAAATTTCGTTTTCCAGCTTGGCGATTAGGGCTGGTTTTTTATTAGGTGGAGAGGGTTAAGTCTCTCTACCTCTATGATTATTAAAATATATTATTCTTTGAACTTGTATTCTCTGACTCGTTATTTTTGCCTTCATTGAAGCTTTCATTTCCCCTTCATTAAGTAAAAGTGCCGTACCACGCAAGTTTAGTGGTATAGAAAAGATTGAGAATAGTATGAACATCAGTACAATGCGGAAAAATCAATGAAGTAATTTATCAATTTACAGTGTAATTCGAGCTCACCTGACGTAAATAATCAGGACATATCATCGCTTCGACGCTGTAAAACCATTCACAGTATATTAGTACAAAGGTCTGCATCTTGGACAAACATGACGAAATCCTGGTCGCTATTCGCCAAATTATTCGCGCTATCGATTTACATTCGAAAAAGCTGAGTAAAGAGTATGGTTTGACTGGCCCTCAATTAATCTTAATGAGAGCAATCCAAGAAATGGGTAATGTGACGATCAAAGAATTGTCTAATCACACCAATGTAAGCCAAGCCACCACAACCACGATCATCGATCGCTTGGAACTGAATGGCTATGTACAACGTGTTCGCAGCTCGTCAGACCGACGCAAAGTACACGCAAACCTGACTGAAAAAGGTCAAGAGTTGCTAAACAATGCGCCACCACCGCTGCAAGATAACTTCGTTAAAAAATTCCAAAACCTAGAGCCGTGGGAGCAAAGCTTACTGCTTTCTTCAATGCAGCGAGTATCATCAATGATGAACGCAGAAGACATCGACGCCGCTCCAGTACTTCAACTTGAAGGCATTGCAAACGTAGCCAAGAGCTAACCTTATTTATAAATTGTTTATTTAGAACAACAACTTAAATAATTGTCAAATGGTCGCACTAAGCGGCCATTTTTGATCCTGCCATTTAAAATTCTCTATTTGCCTTGCGTGTTAGCTACGCCTTCTTATTTTAAATTCCCCTGACTTTTTGCCCCGTTTGTAGCCGCCTCATTGGATTGTAATCAAAACTCCATTGACAATAAAATACTAGACCAACCGGTCTGCTTTGTATTATTGTGTGCTCATCTTAACCACGAGGTGATGTATGAAATACGAATTGACGCCAACACAAATGACCATGACGTTGAACAGCATGCAGGGAGCTTTTGCACAGAAACCGATGCCAGCGATATCGGAGAGAATTGAGCAGCTGCTCGCACTTAAATCTGCGCTAATCGATTACACAGATCGTTTGTGTGTAGCCGTGAGTGAGGACTATGGTCACCGCAGCCGACAAGACACTTTGATGGCTGACATATTGCCTTGTATCGGAAATATTGATCACAGCATTGAGTGTTTACCTCATTGGTCGACATCTTCGATTCGTCATTCCGGCCCATTGCTTTCAACCTCTCGTGTTGAAGTGGTTTATCAACCCAAAGGCGTCGTCGGGATTATTGCTCCGTGGAATTTCCCGATCATGTTATCCGTCGGCCCACTTATTTCGGCGCTGGCTGCGGGAAATCGCGCCATGATCAAGATGAGCGAATTTACCCCAGCGACGAACCAAGTATTAACAGCGCTATTGGCGGAAGTTTTCCATGCCGATGAGGTGTGCTTGGTTGAAGGTGAGGTAGAAATCGCAGCCGCGTTTTCGGCGTTGCCGTTTGATCATCTTCTGTTTACAGGGTCAACCCAAGTGATGAAGTCAGCAGCTGATACGCTAACCCCAGTCACGCTAGAGCTGGGTGGAAAGTCGCCGGTTATCGTGGCATAAGACATGCCGATCGATATTGCGGTAGAGCGAATTATTTATGGTAAAAGCTTAAACAACGGCCAAGTATGTGTCGCTCCAGATTACGTGCTACTCCCTGAAGATAAGCTCGAAGCCTTCATTCTGGAGTACAAAAAACAATACCAACAGCTGTTTGATGAAGGGATCTACTCTGAGGGTTTAACCTCGCTCATTAACCCTCGCCAATGTGATCGTATTGTTGGTCTGTTGAATGAAGAGCAGCAAGCTGGGACACGAATCGTTGCTTGCCATGACGAAGCGATGGACTTAGATACTCATCGATTGGTGACACATTTGATCGTTGAACCAAGCCTGTCATCCAAAGTGATGAACGAAGAAATTTTCGGCCCATTATTACCTTTGATTACGTATCGCAATGTCGAAGAGGCGTTCCAAGTCATCAATAGCAAACCAAGGCCGTTAGCACTCTACCTGATGAGCTTTGATTTGAGTTTACAGGCTCAGGTTAAGCACCAAGTTCACTCCGGTGGTATGTGTATTAATGACTGTGTTTTTCATTTAGCGGTTGATGACGCGCCGTTTGGTGGCATTGGTGAATCAGGTCAAGGCAACTATCACGGTAAAGAAGGTTTCCTGACTTTCTCCCACGCCAAAACAGTCTTGGAAACGGGTTTAGATCATCGAGTTAAGCATCTGTTTTCAAAAGAAGACAACGAATTAAAAACAGCAGTGATGGGCATGCTTGGCCAGTAAATCATTTCTGTCATTACCCAATTTATCTACAAGAAGTTATTTATAAAAAATTATTTTTACGACGTTATTTTAAGAGGTTATTTTTATGTTAGAACGATTTTTTGAACGAACGATGAAAGCGTATTTGATGGTTACAGGATTCTTAACCGCAACCGCTTTCTCTACTTTCCTTGCGCCTGATTGGAGTATGCAAACGCTGTTCTCGTACAACGATACGATGATGGTGAACAAAGAGTATCTTATGGGTACCTATCAACACTGGGGAGTCATGGTTGGCTGTATTGGTGTGTTGTTGATGTTCTCGGCGAAGTACAAATCGCTGCGTACTTCGACCATGATTTACAGTGCATTTGAGAAGTCGATGTTTGTGGGCATATTCTTATACAACGTGTGTATCAACGATTATGAGTGGTTTTATGGTTGGAGCGGTGTATTTGCGCTCGATGGATTTGTGACTGTCTACTCTTTAGTTTATCTGTATTACTACCTCACTAGAGACAAAAGCAAGGTGCCAGCTCATCTTCGTTAATAGTTAATGAGTTGCTCAGGGTGAGTCAATGACACTTCTTTAATGATCAATAGCTTACTTATGATTACAGCCCGCATTTGCGGGCTTTTTTCGTTTTGGGGCAATGATCCATAAAGATCTTAATTGACATATCTTTGACATTTACGCTCTAGATCGACCGGTTTGTTTTGGTTGTTGTTTAGTCATCAACTAGAAATGAGGTAAACACCATGACAACCAATAATTTTAACTTTCAACTTAAAACCATTGTTCATGCTCAAGAGAACGGTATTGAAAATATCCCTTCTTTGTTTGGTCGCTTAGGTGCGCAAAGAGTCGTGCTCTTTTCTGATAAAGGTTTGGAGTCTCTTGGCTTTGTTGAGCAGTTCTCGGCGTTGTTTGTAAACCAGAATGGGAATCAGGAAGCGAACCAACAAGCGGTTCAGCTTGTTGGCGTTTACACCGATATCGCGCCAGACGCGACTTGCGACAACATCAACGCGGCCATTGAGTTTGCAAACAGCGTCAATGCTGATGCGATCTTGTCTGTTGGCGGCGGCAGCGTAATTGATGCGTCTAAAGGTGTGAAATACGCATTTCATAAGCAGATAGATGACATTCGCACCGTGATTGCGGGTGGTGGTCATATGGATGTGTGGCCAAACAATGAAGATATTCGAGTGCCCCACATTGCGGTTCCGACAACGGCTGGTACGGGCGCAGAAGCCTCTCCGATTGCTGTTTTTTACAATGAACATGAAAACATCAAAGCAAGTCTAGTCGCGTCTGGATTGGAAGCCGATATCGCGATCCTTGATCCAACGGTGACCACTAAGCTGCCAGCTCACCTTACTCGTTCTACAGCCATGGATGCGTTAACACACGCTGTTGAAGCGATTGTCTCGCCAATGAGTAATGCATTCACTGACGCTTACGGCATTAAGGCTGCAAAACTGATTGTTGAAAACTTACCCTTGGCACTTAAAGAGCCAGAAAACCTAACCGCGCGTGGCAACCTTCTTCAAGCAAGCACTATGGCGATCTCTGCTTTCTATTCGTCTTTGGGCGGTATTCCGATTCACAACTGTGCTCATGCCTTTGGTGCGATTAGCCACATTCCACATGGCGATGCCAACACGGTGCTGATGCCGGTTGTGATTGAAGCGCTGCCTGAATTCTATATGCCGAATGCGGCGAAGTTAGCTCAAGCTTTCTCTGTCGACACTACGGGAACCGATGAGATGGTTTACCAGAGAGTGTTGGATTTCTTAAACAACTTTCAAACCAGTGTGGGTGCGATGAAGCGTTTCAGCAGCTGGGACTTTGATGAGCAAGAGAAGAGCAACATTGCAGAAGCGATTGAAAAAGACATCTGTTTTCAGTTCTACCCAATCTCGAAACAGACGATTGAAACCATCATTGAGAAAGCGATTTAAGTCTCTGTCTTAATCGACTGAATGTTATGACCATTTAATTCAGTCGATGATTCAGTCCCTTATTCACTCAACAATCATTACTCGAGAGCCAATTATGAAAATCGAAAACGTATTGCTATCAAGCTTGTGCATCATCGCGCCATTCCTACTTTTCACCTAATTCATTCAACAGGGACGTTGTGACCTTTATTCCCGAGGAGGAAATAAATGCTCAATAAACGTTTAACTACCGTGATTTTGGCGGGTGTTTTGGTTGTTCTGTTTTTTGCCAAGGCAAGCTTTGGAAGCGAGAGCTTTGAGAATGAAGCCACCATGGTTCAATCGCAGCAGCATCAAGACGTCGTGCAATTGTTGGATGAAGCTTATCAAGGGCAATTGGATGCCCAGCTCTCTGTCGCTTACTTATATCTGAGCGGAGAGGGCGTAGAACAGGATGATGAAAAAGCCGCGGAGTGGTTCGTCACCGCAGCCAACAACGGTAGCCCTGAAGCTCAAACACAGCTTGGGTTGATGTATATCTCTGGAAGTGGCGTTCAAGCCAGCCAAGCGGAAGCTGTCACCTGGATAGGCATGGCAGCAGCTCAAGAGTATGACTCCGCGCTCGACTTATTACATTGGATGTCGCAAGCCGCGCATTAATTCAAATCTTAACTCAGGTTACTCACAGAAATAGTTACTCGCAGAAAAGTTAATTACTGAAACAAGTTAATCACAGAAATTGGAGAACGTCTTATGCAGACATTCAAGAAATCTTTAGTCTTCACTGCAATGGCTGCGGCAAGCAGTGCTGCTCTTGCGGCTGAATCAGAAAAACCGAATATTGTTGTTATTGTTGGCGATGATGTGGGCTTTGCCGATACACAGCCTTATGGCTCAGAAGCGGATACCCCAAACCTAATGGCGCTGGCTGAAGAGGGGGTTAAGTTTACTAACTTTCACGCGTCACCAACCTCATCGGTAACGCGCTCTATGATGCTAACCGGAGCAAACAGTCACGAGGTTGGGCTAGGCACCTTTGATTATGCCGTCTATCCGGGCGCTATTGGTAAGCAGGGTTATGAAGGTTACCTCACCAAGAAAGGTGTTACGGTCGCCACGTTGCTTGAAGAGAGCGGCTATAACACTTACCTCTCTGGTAAATGGCATTTGGGGCACGAGGATGGCTTCCTACCTGATGATCGAGGTTTTGGTGAGAGTTATGGTATTTTAGCGGGCGGTTCGAATCACTTTAACCGAGATATGATGTTCCGAGCCAAAAACGCTGCGACAGCGGATGCGCTGCAAAAAGGCGATATTCCCGGTGTTGAAGTTGAGCCAACTTACCGCAACGGTGAAGTGGTTGAGGATAATTACAAAGGCGAGTACTCAGACCAAGTTTACACCAACGAGATCATCAAGATGATCGACAGCAAGAAAGACGACGGTAAGCCTTTCTTCGCTTACGTCCCATTCACCGGTATTCACCTGCCACTGCAAGCGCCTGAGTCTGCCTATCAAGATAAAGTCGATTACTACGTTGAGCATGGTTGGGACTCGGTTCGAGAAGACCGTTTTCAACGCATGAAAGAGATGGGTGTGATTCCAAAAGATGCCGATATTTCAGATCGTAACGCATTAAGCCGACCTTGGGACTCGCTCTCTGAGAAAGAACAAAAGTGGTATGGCAAGAAAATGGTTGTCGCGATGGGCATGATGGAAATGCAGGACCAACAAGTCGGCCAGATAGTCGATTACCTGAAAGAAATCGGCGAGTACGACAATACCTACATTATGTATCTAGCGGATAACGGCCCAGAAGCGGCGGATATTACCGGTGAAAATATCAGTGATTTGATCCGAACGTGGACTGCTCATCATTTCGATAATTCGACTGAAAATTTGGGTAAGGCGAACTCCAGTGTGTCACTTGGACCTGAGTGGGCAAGCGCTTCAACCGGTGGCCTATCTTGGTACAAAGCTTACACAGCAGAGGGCGGTATCCGCGTGCCATTTATCGTTAAGCCAGCCAAAGCGCTTTTAGACGGTGAAGATGCGTTGCAACCGGGAACTCAGACAGACGACTTATCCCAAGTGAAGGACATTGCAGCCACGATTCTTGAGATTGCAGAGGTCGATCATCCAGGAACCGAATATCAAGGTCGAGAAGTGGCGCCGATGAGTGGTGTGAGCTTGTTGCCTTACTTCAAAGGGGAAACGGCAGACGTGCACAGTGCCAACAATGCGATTCCATTTGAATTGTTTGGTAGCGGAATTCTGCTTAAAGGTGATCATAAGATCATCCGAATTTCTACGGGAATGGGCGGTGACAGTGAATGGCACTTATACAACACCAAGAAAGACCCTGCTGAGCAACATGACTTGAGAAATCAAATGCCAGATCTGTTCCTTGAAATGGTCGCTGAATATCAAGAGTACGAAAAAGCGCAAAACATCGTCCCGGTTGACGAAGCGTGGAATCCGTTTGAAAACGTGAAATAGAGGAAATGAACCACTCGGCCAACCTAATGCCATTAAGCTTGGTTGGTCGATGAACACCGTGTAAAGGAATTACGAATTGTTTTGGCTAATACAATAACTTTTACATCGAGGCACTCTTCATGACGACATTATCGCTATCAAACTTGAGTTCAATTCCACAGTTCAATGGCAAAGCACACAGCAAGCTTCAAGCGCTAGCAAAACCGATTGGGGCGGTGTGTAATATCAGCTGCACCTACTGCTATTACTTAGAAAAACAGCAGCTGCTTGAATACCCAAAAGGCTCTCAATATACGATGGATGAAGTCCTGTTAGAGCGTTATATCAAACAGTACATAGAGGGGCAGAACACGCCTGAAATCATCTTTTCTTGGCATGGTGGAGAGCCTACCTTGTTGGGGATTGAGTACTTTCAAAAGGTCGTCGAGCTGCAGAAAAAATATTGTCCCAACCACAGTAAGATCAGCAATGACCTTCAAACCAACGGAACGTTATTGAATGATGCGTGGTGCGAGTTCTTCAAGAAGAATGACTTTATCATTGGCGTCAGTATTGATGGACCAGAGCACCTACATAATCACTACCGAACTAACCGTGCAGGCAAAGGCACTTTTTCTCAAACAATGCGTGGTATTCACTACTTGAAGCAGCATAACGTCGAGTTCGCGACCCTAACCTGCGTGAATGATGTGACAGGAAAGTATCCGTTAGAGGTCTATCGCTTTCTACGCGATGAAGTGGGTTCGAAGCAGTTGCAGTTTATTCCTGTGGTCGATAAGCGCGAAGCTCACACCAACAATAAATGGTTGAGCAACCAACAAGCGATCATTCCCGTATCAGGCGAGGTTGAACCGTGGAGTGTCGGCTCTGCGCAATGGGGACAATTCCTCACTACCGTTTTTGATGAGTGGTTTGAACACGATTTTGGTCGAGTGTTAGTGCCGTACTTTGAAAATTTTGTCGGTGTATGGATGGGCAGAGAAAGCACCATGTGCACGCTGAGTGAGATCTGCGGCAAAGGGTTAGCGGTTGAGCCCAATGGCGATGTGTACTCATGTGACCATTATGTATTTCCTGAATTTCAGTTAGGTAATATTCAGGAACAAGCACTTTCAACTTTAGCCTTTTCGCCAAAGCAGCAGAGTTTTGGGTTCGCCAAACAGAAGTCTCTGCCGAAACAATGCCAAGCCTGTGAGTTTAAATTTGCATGTCATGGCGAATGCCCCAAAAACCGTATCATCACAAGCCGAGATGGTGAGGCGGGGTTAAATTATCTCTGTGAAGGTTGGCTGAGCTTCTTCAAGCATATCGACCCTGTTATTAAGGACTTATTCAAAGCCAATAATATCCCGTCTCGTCTGGGGTAACGGAGTAAGCGTGAATGGATTCAATCTAGATTTAAAGTTAGATAAAAGGCTCGCTAAATTGTGCGAGCCTTTTGGTATTTGGTAACGGGTATCTAGTCAGCCGATTCTTGGGCTGGGCTCATGGCGAGAAGAGTCTCTTCCATGGCATTGTTTAGAATCGAACGGTTACGCTGCATGGCGGCCATGAGCGTTGAGCCAAGCCATAAACCATAAAGCGTTCGAGATAGCGATTCTGGCTCTGCGATAGTGAAATCACCGGCCTCATTGCCTTCTTCAAACAGCTTCGCCATACGCAGGATGATCTTTTCCGCGCCTTCAGCCATGGTCGATTGCAACGGGTTAGCAGAGCCAGACACTTCACCTGCTAGCTTGACCACAAGACATTGGATATTGAAGTCTTCAGTCAGTTTCGATGCACACCAAAACTCGAAATAGGCTTTAACGCGATCACGACGAGAAAGCGATTCATCACTTAAAAAGTCATCCAGCTTAGCGAGATGCTCATCAAAGTAGTTAGTAAGAAGGATCTCACCAAAGTGCTCTTTGGATTTAAAGTAGTGGTAAAAAGAACCCTTCGTGCCTTCCGCTTGGTTGATGATCTTCATCAGGCCAACACCAGCAAACCCGTGTTCATTAATAAGGCTAAATCCTGCATCGAGCATAGCTTGTCGCATGTCTTTCATTGTTCTTACTCTTTATGCTGAGAATGAGGAATAGTGTAACGAGCAACATACCAACCGTCCAGTCTAGCGCGTTAGGACGCGGTCAATAATTGACTCGTTTCGTCAAAGTAACTTTTTCTCTTATTGGCACTTCTAAGCGACAAAACTTTTTTCAAGATAAGCACATCATATAAATCGAAAATAACAACCTTAAAGGGCCTGTTTGGTGCCTTAAAATGGCTAAATTTGGGTGTTTTAAGTTGCTGTTTTTGTTCGTTTTTAATTTGGTGTTTTCTTAAGATCGCAATGGTAGTCTTAGCTTAATTTTTTTAGGGGCTAAATGGACACCAATAACAGCACTTATCATCACCACAATTTTGCTCAGCAAGACTTATCAGAGCTTACATTTACAGCCTGTACGTTTATCCGTTGTGATTTCAGACGTTCGAACTTACGTGACGCAACGTTTATTAACTGTAAGTTTATTGAACAAGGCGATATTGAGGGATGCCACTTTGATGTTGCCGACTTACGAGATGCAAGCTTCCAGAATTGCCAGTTGGCGATGGCGAATTTTAGTAATGCGAATTGCTATGGGATTGAGCTACGTGAATGCGACCTGAAAGGGGCGAACTTTACTCGCGCTAACTTTGCCAATCAGGTGAGCAATCGCATGTATTTTTGCTCGGCATACATCACGGGTTGCAACCTGTCTTACGCTAATTTTGAACAGGATTGTTTAGAGAAGTGCGAACTGTTTGAGAACCGTTGGATAGGCACTTACCTTGGCGGCGCGTCATTGAAAGAGTCTGATCTCAGCCGAGGTGTGTTCTCGGAAGATGTATGGGGGCAATTCAGTATGCAAGGGGCGAATTTGTGTAATGCAGAACTAGAAGGGTTAGATCCTCGCAAGGTAGACACATCGGGGATTAAAATTGTCGCTTGGCAACAAGAACAACTGCTTGAAAGCATGGGTATTGTGGTGATGCCTGATTGATAGCTGTAATTTCTAACTACAGGCTATTTGGAATATGTAAGAATTCGCTATAGAAGAAAAGCCCAAAGCTAATAACTTTGGGCTTTTCCGTATTTGGTAACCAGCATTTTATAATGAATTTTTAAAAAGAGAATGCTTGGTGATAGAGAACTGATTGGTTGATTAATGCATGCCTGAGCGCATTTTGTCGGCGAGCGCAAAGAAGACAAAAACGACGAAACAGACTAGAGCAGCACACAGTGAAGTTAAGATGGTTGTGGCGTCTTTTGAAATCAATGGAATGGTGATAGAAGCTAGCGCTATCAACATAACAAGGATATGAACAATTCGACCCGGAATTGGATTTTTATGACAGAATGAAGCCCAGAGGTAACGCATTTTCAACACCAGTATAAAATTAGTGGTTTTATTCTATTTTCTTAGTGAGTATTTTGTAAATAACAATTGGTTACAATTGGTTGTAAATATGATCTAAGTCGAATTAGTATTAAACCAGTTAAATAACAACAGTTTATTGATCTTTTATTGAATTTTAACTTTCAAAATGAACATCATAATATTCCGTATTCTTTGGAATGCTAAGTCAAATATTATTCGAATTTTTGTTTTTTGACTTAAGATCTCATTTATTGAGTGTTCTGTTAAGAGACCGTTTGCGTATTGATTTCCGCCCTGTACATGTCAATTAGGCAGGTATCTATTTAGGGGCTGAAATTCGTTTAATGTCATTTATCAAAGAGAGTGTTCGAATTGAGAGCGCGGTAATCTTGTCTTAGATTCAGTTTGGTATACTCAAGGTTCAATCTACGAAGATGATGGAGATGATATGTCGAAAACCGCGAAGATCATGAATGAAGATAAGCTGGTTAAGAAGGCTCTAGAAGTCGGTTTTAAAATGGCAAAGTTGCAAGGTTTCGATTTGCCGAACTCATCTCAACCAATCAAGGTTAAGGCTGTTTATCTATTTCTTGTTGAAGTAAATCAAATCACTCCGTTACCAGACAGTAAGTTGGATGGTGCAAATATTAAGAAGCGCCTAGCGTTATGGATACACAACGCTTTGCCTGATAATGATCCCTTGAAGTAAACCTTTTCCAAGCTGATATTTCTGGACTCGTTTCCTCTGAGTTCATTATTCATCGATATGTTAGATAAGAAACCTAGCGAGCTCTCGCTAGGTTTTTTTGTTTTTGAGGCCGATATTTTAATAGTGGATAGCGAGTCACTGCCATTCGAAGCGTTGTTATCTACTCGATAGAATGTTCAACACTGAGAGTGTTGGTGATTTATGCCGCTTGATTGGCAATCTGAGCACATAATTTACTAATGACTCTAACCTTCTTTTGACGCTTATTCGGTTAAAGACATTTTCTTAAGATCTCCACCGATCAAATACATTAGAACTCAAAGTATTATTTAATTCATGCTGACCGCTATTAAATGTGATACAGATCACTAATTTTTGTTTTTTAAAGTTAAGGTGTTGATCTTAGTAGGGGGTAAATGCTCATAATAAAAAGGAATTTAATTAGAGTTCAAAGGAATTTCTCGGTATGATTACATCAGCGCCTTGGGTGTTGTGTCCAGAAGTGATAGAAAAAACGAGTGAAGAATGGAGTTTTCGCGAGCCCAAAGCTTCAGATGGCAACGACATTTATCGACTGATTTCAGAATGTCCGCCACTAGACACCAACTCGTCATATTGCAATTTTTTGCAATCCACTCACTTTAGTAAAACTTGTATTTTGGTTGAGAACAAAGGTGAGCTTGCGGGCTTTATCTCGAGTTATCAAAAACCGAGTGAGCCTAATGTTCTCTTTATTTGGCAAGTTGCAGTTGCCCCTCGATTTAGAGGTCACTCTTTAGCTTACAAGATGTTGAACAGCTTACTTCGTCGAGAGTGGCTGAAGAGTATAGAAGCTATTGAAACAACCATTACTAAGTCAAATCAAGCGTCTTGGGCACTCTTTAAAAAGCTAGACGCAAAAAATAGTAGCACTGGAAAAGTGACCACTTTCTTAGATGAAAATGTTCATTTTAAAGGGCTGCACGATACTGAGTATTTGTATCGAATACCCCTTAAATAATCATTAACTTATAGGAATCAAATAACGGCCTTATCATGGATATTTTTAAAGAGCAGGAATCTAACGTACGTTCATACTCGAATAGTTTTCCAGTCACTTTTGCTAAATCAAAAGGCTGCTGGCTTGAAACAAAACAAGGTGATCGTTACCTCGATTTTCTTGCTGGAGCAGGATCTCTCAATTACGGTCATAACAATCCAATACTTAAGCAAGCTTTACTTGAGTATATTGAAATGGATGGAATTACACATGGCTTGGATATGCATTCAGAAGCCAAAGCTGAATTCCTAGAAGCTCTTAGTCGCTTTATTTTGGAACCTCGAGCATTAGATTACAAAGTTCAATTTACCGGCCCGACAGGAACAAATGCGGTTGAGGCAGCGATTAAGTTGGCGAAAAAAGTAAAAAGTCGAAGCAGTATTGTTGCATTTACCAATGGTTTTCATGGTTGTACGGCGGGTGCATTGGCTGCTACAGGCAACCAACACCACAGGCAAGGTGCGGGCTCAAATCTCAACAACGTTACGCGTTTGCCATTTGAAGGTTACGCTGGAATCGATGGTTTAAAATTATTTGAAACGATGTTAACCGATAATTCCGCTGGTATGGATAAACCTGCTGCCGTTTTATTGGAAACGGTTCAGGGTGAAGGTGGGTTAAATGTCGCTTCAAATGAGTGGCTACAGAAGTTAAGCAAAATCTGTAAAGCCCACGATATCCTACTTATTGTGGATGATATTCAAGCCGGTTGTGGTCGAACAGGAACGTTTTTTAGCTTTGAACCTTCAGGTATAAAACCAGATATCGTTACGCTATCTAAGTCGATAAGTGGTTATGGCTTACCGATGGCTGTGGTTTTATTAAAACCTGAACTAGACAAGTGGGAGCCGGGAGAACACAACGGCACCTTCCGTGGTAACAACCATGCGTTCATTACTGCTGCGAAAGCGTTAGAAATGTATTGGTCAAATGATGATTTTGAAAATCATATTCAACGTAGCTCAAGCATGATCGATGATGTCATTCAACGCAATCTCAAGCGTTTCCCTGAGCTATTTGTTCAACGCAAGGGACGCGGAATGATGATTGGCATTGAATGTAAAGATGGGAACACAGCTGATGAGATTGCAAAAGTGTGTTTTGACAAGGGCATGGTAATTGAGACCGCAGGTCCAAACGATGAAATCTTGAAGTTCTTTTGTCCATTAACCATTTCAGAATCGGAATTGATGCAAGGTTTAACTATGTTCGAAGACTCAGTTGAAGTGGTAGCAACCAAGCATTTCAAGAAAGCATCGTAATAGGGAGAGTAAAATGATTGTTAGAACACTTGATGAATGTCGTAATAGTGAAAGACGTATTGTATCGGATAACTGGGAAAGTACTCGCATGTTATTGAAAGATGACAATATGGGATTTTCTTTTCATATCACAACAATTTACGAAGCGACAGAAACACATATCCATTACCAAAACCACTTGGAGTCTGTGTTTTGTATGAGTGGTGAAGGAGAGATTGAAGTCGTTGGTGGTAAAACTTACCCAATCAAACCCGGTACGCTGTACATCCTAGATAAGAATGACGAGCATTATTTACGCGCATATAAAAACAAAGAAATGACAATGGCTTGTGTGTTTAACCCACCAATTACTGGCGCTGAAGTACACGATGAAAACGGCGTTTATCCACTCGTTGATTAACCCATATCTTCAGGGGTGATATCTCACCCCGCTCCCTATTATTTAGTCTTTAATCTCTTCAAGAACAAAAGGTCTTTTATGACATTTACCGTAGAAAAAATCGGCGGTACATCAATGACAGCATTTGATGCTGTGCTCGACAATATTATTCTCCGCCCTCAAAATCCGTATAACCGAATCTTTGTTGTGTCCGCATACAGCGGTATGACGGATGCATTGTTGGAATGTAAAAAAACAGGTAAGCCTGGTATCTATCAATTGATAGCGATGCGTGACGATTCGTGGAAGGATGCTCTATCTTATATTGAACGCCGCATGCTATTGACCAATGAGCATATTTTTGCGGATCCAATGAATCGTATGAGAGCAGATAAGTTCATCCGGTCTCGTATTTCAGAAGCCAAAAACTGTATTACTAACATTCTTGAAACGTGCCAATACGGACAGTTTTCACTGAGACATTATTTACCACAGATTAGAGAGTTTCTTTCTTCAATTGGAGAGTCACATAGTGCATACAACACGGCTCTTAAATTAAAAAACATTGGTATAAATTCGACCTTTGTTGACCTTTCTGGTTGGGACAACAAAACCCCTCAAAGTTTGGACGATACGATTAGAGAGGCTTTCTCTGACATTGATGTTACTGAGGAACTTCCCATAGTAACTGGTTATGCGTATTGCAAAGAAGGTTTGATGCATACTTATGATCGTGGTTACAGTGAGATGACGTTTAGTCGTATCGCTACTATTACTGAGGCATCATTGGCGATCATCCATAAGGAGTATCATTTTAGTTCGGCTGACCCAAAAGTCGTTGGTGTAGGTTCGGTTAAACCGATTGGGGCAACTAATTATGATGTTGCCGATCAACTGGCTAACCTTGGTATGGAAGCTATTCACTCTAATGCGGCTGCTGGGTTACGAGAAAGTGGCATAGAACTGCAAATCAAAAACACCTTCGAGCCAGAACATGAGGGAACACTGATTTCTTCTGATTACCGACCAGACACGAATCACATTGAGATCATTGCCGGAAAACAGAAGGTATATGCGTTACATGTTTTTGACCAGGGAATGGTCGGTAAGGCGGACAATGTTAGTTATGAGTTAATGGAGATTATCGCAGATGCTAGAGTGAACCTTATTGGTAAAGAGATGAACGCCAATTCTATTACCTATTATCTAGGTGGTAGCACCGAGAGTTTAAACAAGGTGTCTTATAAGGCTGAGAAACGTTACCCTCAGGCATCTATTTCAGGTCGAATGGTCGCTATAATCTCAGCGATCGGTTCTCAAATTGATACCAATAAAACGCTCGCTAATGGTGTATTGGCTTTGATGAACCATAGTGTTACGCCTATTGCATTACATTCGTCTATGAGAAACGTAAATGTGCAATTTGTTGTGAGTGATGACAAGTATCAACAAGCGATTTGCGCGTTGCATGAAGAATTCTTTGACCAAGATAAAAGAACCGAGACATCGGTGAATGCAGCATAAAATTTAACAGTGGAGGGCTCACCCTCCACTGTTAAATTTTCATGGAAAAGCAAAACATCAACTGCAAATTAACGATCGCCTGTATCTATTTTGATCACACAGCAACATCAGATATGAGTATTACTACTCTTGATACTTATCGAGCTTGTTATAAAGCGTTTTGATGCTGATTCCCAAGTCTTGTGCTGTTTCCTTTTTGTTGCCTTCATTTTCTTCGAGCGTATTGATAATCGCCGCTTTCTCAATCTTCTCAAGAGAAACACCCGCCGGAACCATATCCTCAACGGTAGTCCCTGTTTCTAAAGGAGGAGTATCAAAAATTAGGTGTTCATCTTTAATCGTCTCATCTGCCAATATAAAAGCTCTTTCAATACAGTGTTTTAATTCCCTGACATTCCCTGGCCATGCATGGGCTGATATTTTTTGAAGCGCTGATGTGAAAATGGTCTTCGCAGTGGTTTCATTTGCGTTGCGATGAGCAATAAAATGTTTTGCTAAGCCGACGATGTCGTCGCCTCTTTCACGCAATGGAGGGACATGTATGGGGAAGTGAGCCAACCTGAAATAGAGATCCTCTCTCAAAAACTGTTCTTCAATAGCGACTTGTGGATCTCGGTTTGTCGCTGCAATGACTCGAGTATTAGCGATACTCGTTGCATTACTGCCTACAGGGCGATATTCACCTGTTTCTAAAACTCGTAGTAATTTGACCTGGTGTTCAAGTGGCATTTCGGTGATTTCGTCGAGAAACAATGTGCCACCTTCTGCTTGCCTAAACACCCCTTGGTGTGTGCGATTCGCCCCTGTAAAAGCGCCTTTTTCATGACCAAATAATTCACTATCAACTAACTCAGGGCTGATAGCACCGCAGTTGATCGCAATAAAAGGTTGATTTTTACGATCACTGGCAAGGTGAATCGTTTGTGCGACTAATTCTTTACCTGCCCCACTTTCGCCCACAATCAAAACATTGGTGTCAGTCTTCGCGACTCTTCTTAAAGTTCGATACAGCTTATGCATGGGCTTAGAAGAACCGACTAACATACCGAACTGGTCTAAATCGCTGGTAGACACTTTACGCCCTTCTTCCTGCTTCTGGAGGAAGTATTGACTGAAGTCTGCAAGGGTATCTTCCAATATTTGCATGTCGACGGGCTTTCTATAATGGAAGATTGCGCCATGGTTCATCATCATGTCTAAATTTTTGTTTGGCGTACCTGTACTGATAATAATCAAGTCCATTTTGTCTAATCCTGTTGCACTCGATAAGGACTTAAAATCATCGGTAGTAAATCGAGAGACTTCAACAATAGCAGTATCTGGTTGCAGTTGTTGTAGCTTGTCAATCCAATGAACATCCATAGTACTTTGAATTATTTCAAAGCTTGATAATTCATCTAGAGAGTTTATTTGAGACCGCAATAATTCATCTTTTAACTCTATAAACAGTGTCGGTAATGACATGATTTAACTCTCTTTTTGTACGACAGGAAACGACCTTGATAATAACATGATGTCCTTAAAATACGAATCTATCGTTTACTGTACGCCATCTTTTAAATGTAGTTACAATATTACTAATAGTAGACGTGGCTAATTAATAGTATTTATAC
>NZ_JBFRTR010000037.1:0-36741 GCF_041474215.1 Vibrio sp. 10N.222.52.C12 | reverse complement strand
GTTGTGAGTTATGTAACAAGCATAGTTTCTGTTGACGCAAATGATATCGAAGAGATCTCATATTCCGTAAAATCATCATTCAATGTTCTTCTAAGCACTATCGTATTTATATCGCTTTGATTGGTAAGAAATTTACAAAAGGTTGATATAGTGGTTGAAGCGCTAGCTTATGCTGTTAGATAGGCTTGATAGTTCAATGCGCCAATAACGAAGAGGCATCAATGACAGCACTACTAACCATTCCCACTCGAACATTAGGTTTCGACTACGATATTGAGATCCGAGACTGGTCTCAAAAGCTCGTCGGCTTTCATGTGTTTGAAGATGGTAGACGACCGCTTGATGGAGGCATTGGGCTGAGCCTCAACCTTGTTGAACAGTTTGACGTGAATGGTCGTTGGCTAAATTCATTACCTGCGCGTTATCGTGAAATCACCGACGACTTTCCAGAATACCAATACCAGATGTTGTGGCTTGCTGCGAATACTTATGAAGCCGCGCAATTGCTTGAATTAAGGCCTGTTATTTTGGCTTTGATCTGCATGAAATACAGTGTCGACAACAAGAAAGCACTGGCACTAAGTCGCTTAGGGCAGAAGAAGATCCTTACCAAGTTGGGCTTAGACGGCAGCAAGGCGACACTCAAATTCATCGACAAGCTAGAGCTTCATTACAATGTTGGTGATGAACTCGACCACATTGTTCGCATTCTCGAGCCACTGCAAAGACGAGTTCTTAAGTTTAAGCATTACTCAAAAGTTGGATACACAGCCCTGCGTTTGGACCAAGTTCATCCATTTCTAACTGGTAGCAGGCTAGGGATTGCAATGGTGGAAGAGGGCAGACTTAACGCACCGTCGAAGATGGCGATGTTCCAAGATGCGATATTGCTAGGGCAAGATTTGGAGATGGATGATCCACTGCGCGCGATTACCAGTCAGAACTCTTTTGCGATGTTTGAACAACTCCATGACCGCTGGACGGAGCAACGCCAATTACGTCGTTTGGAGGGTAACTGCCCAATGGATAAAGACATCCCTTATCCCGTTCCTTTACTTGGCAATGACAACATTCATCCGCTCACGGATTATTACGACCTTGAACACGAAGGCATCGAGCAGAAGCACTGTATTGGCGTGTATCACAACCGAATCATGAGCGATCGTTATGTGGTGTTCCGCATGCTCAAGCCTCAGCGTTTAACCATAGGTTTACGCCGCGTCCCGAGCAAAGCATTTCCTTTTGAAATAGACCAAATCTGCGGAAAACGAAATGCACCTCCGTCGGAATCCGCTCGCCAAGTGATTCACGACTGGCTAGAAGCGAGTAAGCAAAAATATCCTAAGCAATAGCCATTAAGTAGAAGGAATACAGGATGTTTCAACAAGGCGATCTTTGCCCTCATTGTGGTTTGATTATTGTGATGCCTACGGATCTGCAAGGTGAATGCCTAGGATGCGGCGAAGAAATTAATCAAGACCCAGCAGACGATTACGACGAAGAAGAGTAGCTTTACCTACACTTAGATTAAACAAGGCTAGGATAGCCGAATTACTCTCTTTAAAAGGACGGAAAAATGCAGAAAGTAATCTTTAGAAATTGCGATGAAAACTCACCTTATTGGCATGAGTTAGAGGGCTTATTTCAAAGTGAATGGTCTGATTTCAAGTTTAAAGATACATATAAAGAAAACGTACAACTCCCTCCAGTAATAACAGTACTTCTCGATAATGTGGTCATTGGTGGCTTGGCGTATTCCTATTTTCAAGAACCTCACCAAGTTCGTGATGTAGTGTGGATCAACGCTGTGTTTGTCGACCCTCAATGGCGCGGTCAAGGCATTGCCAGTGAACTGATTAATCGTGGTGTCAGACAGGTTTCTTCTGCAGTGCAAACTCAACTCTACGCGTACACCAATATCATGGGTCTCTACCAAGGGCTAGGTTGGTCAATCGTAAATATCGAATCAGAACCGAACCATAAAGTGATGAGTATTGAGCTTAATCGATAAGCTCGGAATAAAAGCCTGATATTAGTTTATCTGCCGTTCGAGTAATGAATTTCTCCCTTTCATCCATAATGCATAAACCTGTTAAATTTTCGTTGAAACTCATGCCGATATCGCCTTTAAATCAAACAACTAGCTGTTGATTAAAACGATCAAGACGATTTATTGCAGCAGTTGTTGAGCACAAAGCCTATATTGACTAGAATGACGCACTTTTTTTATTTACGTACATACAGGTAATGAACATGAGCGATACTAATTCAAGACCAGCTTTACCAGATCATCTTGCAGGCAACCCACGCAGCCCACACCACGTTGCTGAGTGTTTCGAATACCCAATCGGCATTCGTCTAAATGGTAAAGAGCGTACTGATGTTGAAGAATACTGCATCAGCGAAGGTTGGGTTAAGATCCCTTCTCCAAAAGCGCTAGATCGTTTTGGTCAGCCAATGCTTATTACTCTAAAAGGCACTGTAGAAGCTTTTTACATCGACGCATAATCACGTCGTGTGGCTAGCTAATACTTCGAGTAATTAGCTAATGTTTGCTTAATTAGCCAACATCAAGCCACCAAGCGTTATTACCTAAAAGGGTCTAGAGAAATCTAGACCCTTTTTGTTTGCATTGATTTTAGCGAACTTCTTTAACCAATAGCCCAAACCACCTTCATAACTCCACAGATTCAACCAAAATTGTTGTTGGTTGATTTATGTTCGCTCGCTCTTTTTGGATTTATTCGTACTCGAAAGTTCTGATGTTTAATTAAACAGATACAAACAAAAATATGAAGCGCATTCTAATTAAATGAAACTAATATGCTGTATTTAAAGTTATTTTTTGTTAATAACTACCTCTATCACAGAAATTAATCCTGAAGCACATACAATTCCCTTGATTTCGAATGAGCGCTAAATTTTTTCGTTCGAGCGTTTAAATTCTTCCTTCGCCCAATAATTATGAGGTTCCTATGTTTGGAATATTCAAACCTATGGCGCATATCGATCGCTTGTCATCAGATAAGATCGATAGCACCTACACACGACTACGATGGCAGCTGTTTCTTGGCATCTTCGTTGGCTATGCGGGGTACTACTTAGTCCGTAAAAACTTTAGTTTGGCGATGCCTTATCTCATTGAACAAGGTTTTAGCCGTGGAGAACTAGGGGTTGCATTAGCGGCGGTATCTATCGCTTACGGCTTATCTAAGTTCTTAATGGGCAGTGTTTCTGACCGTTCTAATCCTCGATACTTCCTCAGCGGTGGCTTGTTAATGTCGGCACTGGTGATGTTCTGCTTTGGCTTTATGCCTTGGGCAACAGGCAGCATCACTGCGATGTTTATCCTGCTGTTCTTGAATGGTTGGTTCCAAGGTATGGGTTGGCCAGCTTGTGGACGAACCATGGTCCACTGGTGGTCACGAAAAGAACGTGGTGAGATAGTGTCAGTATGGAACGTTGCTCACAACGTGGGTGGCGGTTTGATTGGCCCAATGTTCTTGTTGGGGCTGTGGGCTTTTAACGACGATTGGCGAACCGCTTTTTATGTTCCTGCATTTTTTGCCACTCTCGTTGCTGTCTTTGTTTGGTTTACTGTAAGAGATACACCTCAATCTTGCGGCTTACCACCGATTGAAGAACATAAAGACGATTACCCAGACGACTACGATACGTCTCATGAGAAAGAAATGACGGCTAAAGAGATCTTCTTTAAGTACGTTTTCTCTAACAAACTGTTGTGGTCAATCGCGATTGCTAACGCGTTTGTTTACCTTATCCGTTATGGCGTACTCGACTGGGCTCCGGTTTACTTAAAAGAAGCAAAAGACTTCTCTGTCGATAAATCATCTTGGGCTTACTTCCTGTATGAGTGGGCAGGTATCCCTGGCACCTTATTGTGTGGTTGGATTTCAGATAAGCTATTCAAAGGTCGACGAGCACCTGCAGGTATCTTGTTCATGGTTCTAGTGACAGTCGCTGTGTTGGTATATTGGCTGAACCCTGCGGGTAACCCAACGGTTGATATGTTGGCACTGGTTGCGATTGGTTTCCTTATCTATGGTCCTGTAATGCTGATCGGTTTGTATGCACTGGAACTTGCACCTAAGAAAGCTGCAGGTACAGCGGCTGGTCTAACAGGTTTGTTTGGTTACTTAGGTGGCGCGGTTGCTGCGAACGCAATACTCGGCTTTATGGTTGACCATTACGGTTGGGATGGCGGCTTCATTATTTTGGTCGGCGCTTGTGTAGCTTCAATCATCTGTCTGCTGTACGCCTTCTTAGGTGAGCGTGCGCACCATAAACAAAAAGATCTCGAACGAGAGAAAGAAGCGTTAGCTCAGTAGTGTATTTACTGAATCACATCTATAAATAACAACAGAGGCAGGTATATCCTGCTTCTGTTTTATCAAGGGGAAACAATAATGAAAACAACGTCACTGTCTCTGACCTTATTAGCACTAAGTTTATCTGCAAATGCGTTCGCCGATCCTTTAGTGATTGCGCATCGCGGCGCTTCTGGTTATTTACCTGAACACACTTTACCCGCTAAAGCGCTCGCTTATGCGATGAAACCCGACTACATCGAACAAGATGTCGTGATGACTAAAGACGACCAATTGGTGGTTTTGCATGATCATTATCTAGATCGAGTCACCGATGTCGCGGATCGCTTTCCAGACCGTGCTCGTTCAGATGGCCGTTATTACGCGATTGATTTTACGCTCGCTGAGATCAAATCATTAAAGGTGACTGAAGGCTTTAAGTTAGATGAACAAGGCAACAGAGTGGCAGGGTACCCAACGCGCTTCCCAATGTGGCAGTCTGATTTCCGCGTCGCTACATTTGCAGAAGAAATCGAGCTGATCCAAGGCTTAAATAAGACCTTAGGTTATGACGTGGGTATCTATCCTGAAATTAAAGCACCTTGGTTCCATCGTCACGAAGGCAAAGATATCTCCAAAGCTGTACTTGCGACCTTGCATCAATATGGTTACCTATCGAAAGACGACAAAGTGTACTTGCAGTGTTTCGACGCCAATGAACTTCAGCGTATCAATGATGAACTTATGCCAGCGATGGAAATGGATCTTAAGCTCGTTCAGTTGATGGCCTATACAGATTGGAATGAAACCATGACTTACCAAGGTGACAAAGCAACGGCGTACAGTTACGACTGGATGTTTGAAGCTGGTGGCATGGAAAAAGTGGCGAATTATGCGGAAGGAATAGGCCCTTGGAAGCCAATGTTGGTGGATGATGCATCGACCAAAGATAACATCATTATTAAACCGTTAATGAAGTCAGCAAAAGACGCGGGCTTAGATGTTCACCCGTACACGTTCCGTGCTGACCCGGGAAGAATCCCAGCTTATGCTGATAACTTTGATGGCATGTTGGATGTCTTCTACAACCAAGTCAAAGTTGATGGTGTGTTTACCGACTTCCCAGACAAAGCGGTCGACTTCTTGAACCGTTAATACCCCCGTCAGTTACGAGCTATTAGTAACGAGATACTAAGAGCCAAAAGCACCGACTAAAGGTGCTTTTGGCTCTTCTTTCACTTTTTGGATCTCCTTGTACTGGCCTCGAAATCCTACCTATATTCTTCTTTCTCAGCCCACATTTTGATATTCACTCGGTTTACAGCTATAACCTGACTTGATAGGTTACTCCCAATGCAGCCAGATGCTTAATCTATAAGTGTTTATCGGCTCAACCTGATATTGAATTTGGAAAGATCATGGAAGAAAGAAGCAAAGCTTATCTTGATAGCTACCTCAACACATTACCAGCAGACGTTGCTTCGCAATACACCTCTTTTAGTGCCGACTATTACTGTGCTGATGAATACAACGCCAACCTCTGCGCCCAGTTAATTCTCAAGGGTGAAAAACAAGCGTCTTGCAGCCTTGAATATTGGTACAGCCATGAAGGTGAGACGAGACCAGTAGTTGGTCACTTGCAAGTCGTCACTGACTGGGATGGCAAGCCAGTTTGCATTGTAGAGATCACTTCAGTCTCACAGTGCAAATATAACGAAGTGACGGCGGAGTTTGCTGCTGCCGAAGGCGAGGGTGACAAAACACTCGAATGGTGGAAAGAAGCTCACTGGAACTTCTTCTCTCGTGAATGTGAAGAGCTCAAGATCTCACCAAGTGAAGACATGTTACTTATGTTGGAGCGTTTCAAAGTGGTTTATCAATAAAGGGTATTTTGTGTTTAGAAGATCGTGCTCCATAAACAGTAACAAGGTTGTCCATAATGAGCCTAACCGTCCGAGAAGTTTTTATAGGCTCGCTTAAACATTAGATAATTCATCGTATGCAGGAGGCAAGATGACAAAGCTAATCGAATTAACAGAAATAGTCTTATTCGACTGGGGCAATACGCTGATGGTCGATTTGCCAGACGCACAAGGGAAGATGTGTGACTGGGAAACCGTACAAGAAGTGAGTGGTGCTCGTGCATTACTGGGGGAGTTGTCGAAAACTCATCTAGTTTATGTTGCTACCAATGCTGGTGATTCCAGTAAAGACGACATCATTCGAGCCTTTGAGCGTGTTGGCCTGTCTCAATATATCTTGGGTTACTTTTGTAAGGCGAGCATTGGCTTTTCTAAGTTCGAGTCGGGGTTCTATCCTGCCATTATTTCTAAGCTCGGTGTTTCACCACAAGAGATCACCATGGTAGGCGACACTCTAGAGAAAGACATTTACCCAGCACTTGAAGCGGGTTTGCAAGCGGTGTGGTTGAATACGGAAGGAGTTGATCTTAAGTCAGAGCATCCGAATATCGTACAAGTTCAAAACCTAAGCGAACTGTTGGAGAAACGCGATTAACTCTCTGATATTAAGTTCAGATAAAGCGCTTGTCCGTTTTGACGTAAACCTCTCATCTCTTTGCTGTTTAATCCTCTAAGCTAACTCTAGTTTCCACTATGAGGGCTAGGTTATGAGTATCGAATGTCACGGAATATCGGTTGGAATTGAACGTGTTAGCGGTGAAACCATCGTTGTGTTCAAAGCGAAAGGCAAACTCACACACGATGACTATCAGGCAATGATGCCAATTCTAAATACCACGCTAGAAGAACTCGATTCATCTAAACTCAAGATGCTGGTCGATATCTCAACCTTAACAGGATGGGAGTTACGTGCAGCTTGGGATGATTTTAAACTGGGATTAGAGCTCAATTCTAAGATAGACAAGATTGCTATTTTCGGCGATAAAAGCTGGCAAGAATTCGCTTCAAAAGTAGGGAGCTGGTTTGTGTCCGGTGAGATTAAGTCATTCGAAGACCATGACTCTGCGCTTAAGTGGCTAGTCGATTGATACTATTCGCGGGCAGCTAGAGAGCAGTTCGTAAACATCGCCAATGACAGTTGACGAGAATTGTCTCGAACGCTGTCATTTTTCGTTTTGGTTATGATATTTCCTATTTGATTCAATAGAGTATATTCATTCCAGCGTGTAACATACCCAGGCTTTGTTTGGTCGTGACTAATAGAATAGCGCGGCCAGATTCAGTAATAACGAGAACTAAAACAGAAATAAGGTCTAACGACATGCATAAGGTAATTGATAAGCTGGCTTGTATATTCATCAAAGACGGCAAGTTGTTGATGGTGAGATCAAAAGGCAAAGAACTGTTCTAGCTACCGGGTGGTAAGCGTGAAGCTGGCGAAAGTGATGAGCAAGCACTGGTTCGCGAAATCAAAGAAGAGATCTCAGTCGATTTAGTGCCTGATTCCATCAAATACGTCGAGACGTTTACAGGCCAAGCTGATGGCAAAGCGGAAGGCGTATCAGTGCAATTGACTTGTTATCTTGCTGATTATACAGGCGAACTGTCTCCAGATGCTGAAATCGAAGAGCTTAAGTATGTGGATATCAACGACAGAGCGGTATGTTCATTGGCAGCACTGGTTGCGCTTGATTGGTTAGAAGCGAACCAGTACTTGGCTTAAGGTTTTAGCGGCTATTAGCTAATGCTGAAGATTGATCTTCAAAAGATCATCGCTTACGAATAGCTTGAAGGGCGGCTGTCTTTCATCAACAGGTCGAGTTTCCTTTGAGCTTTCTTCGTGTCTTGTAAATCCACCACCTCAATCATTTCACACTCATCTCGTACCATCTCATTAATTAGGCTTGGGTAGTGTCGGCAATCTTCTGGTCGGTCTAAGTAAATGCTACATGTGTACTTGGCTTGAGCCTTGGTGTCTTTCGTCGGAACCAGCTCCAGAAAAGGGCAGCGAGTTAAACGTTCGCCAGATTCAGGGTCGAACCAGATCTCGCTTCCTCGAACATATTCAAAGATGTCTGGGTTGAACAACTCCCACAAATCGATCTCTTCTTGAGTCGCGGCAAGGTCGCCATCTCCGTATTTGATACAGCATTTTCCGCATTGATTACAATCTTTCATTATCGACTTCATAAGTTGGTGAGCTTTTATCATTTTACCACTGATAGGCGTGGCACGTTGATTTTGTTGTTCATGGTTAAGCCGTTACGGGCGGGAACTTGGAATAGCGGTACTTAAAATCAATTTATCTATGAACCGCCACTCCAATCAAAGCTGTAAACAGTGATACAATTTGCGCCTCTCACGTTATTCAAGCAAAGGCATCAAGATGAGAACCGTATACACCACCGAAGTCAACATTAACGCAAAGAAACAAAAAGAGGCTTACCCAAAGCTCGCTTTATGTGACAAGTGCGTTGGTGACTATGTGGTTATCGAGCAAGGTGAACGAACTTACAAGCCTTGTGCTAAATGTGGTGCCGACGATTAATGCGCCTTGATAAATACCTATGTAAAAGCACTGACCTAACCAAGCCTGAAGCGATTGAACGCATCCATAATGGCGAGGTGAACGTAAACAGTGAAACAGTCACCGATGAATCGACTCAGGTTCATGAAACCAACGCCATCTTGTTTAATGGCATGCCGCTTAAATTGCGTGAATTTCGATACCTCTTAATGCACAAGCCTGCGGGTACTATCTGTTCTAATGTCGATGAAGTTTATCCTTCACTGTTCAACTACATCGAGATAGACAAAGCATCAGAACTGCACATCGCAGGGCGCTTAGATGCCGACACCACAGGTTTAGTCTTAATTACCGATGATGGGCGATGGTCATTCAACATCACGTTGCCAACCAAGTCATGTAAGAAGGTGTACCGCGTGACATTGTCACGAGATATCAAAGACGATGTCGCTGATAAGTTTAAAGCGGGCATTCAATTGCAGGGCGAGCAAAAACCGACGCGTCCGGCAGAGCTTGAAGTGATTACCAATAAAGAAGTGCTGTTGACCATTACAGAAGGCAAGTTTCATCAAGTAAAACGAATGTTTGCTGCGGTAGGGAATCGAGTTGTTGGCCTACACCGTGAACAGATTGGTGATGTTCGTTTAGATGTTGAAGCAGGTCAGTGGCGTTATTTAACCGAAGCCGAAGTCGACTCATTTCAGCAGGGCTCTGAATAGACGCTGTAACCACTTAAAGCGTTAAGCGTGTCAGCACTGGAATATCAACACTATAAGGATGTAGGATGGAAAACCTCAAAGTCTCAGAAATTAAGTCTTTCGTACCCGCGAAAGACTTCGATTTATCTAAGCGTTTTTACCAGTCAATCGGCTTCGAAGTGATGTCTGAATTTCACGATATCGCCTATCTGCGTCACGGCAGTTGTGCGTTCCTTCTGCAAAACTTTTATGAACCTGCGCACTGTCACAATTACATGATGCACTTGCTGGTTGAAGACGTAAAAAGTTGGTATCAACACATCCAAAACTCTAATGTAGTGTCGGAATTTGAAGTTACCGTTTCCGAGGTTGTTGAGCAGCCTTGGGGAATGCTTGAGTTTTGTATCACTGACCCAAGTGGTGTGCTGTGGCGTGTGGCTGAAAACATCAGGCCGCGTTAATTCATCCAACTTGCATTGATAGTATGTCTAGGTTCACGGTGCTTTTCTGTCCTATTTGCTAGAGTGACAATTCAATGAGCATGGAGGTTTTATAATGGGAACTGTAATCGGTTTGGTGATTTTAGTTGCTATAGATTGGTATCTTGTTCGTAAAACAGGGCTTCATATTCATAACTGGATCTCTAAAAAGTATGCCGTGTATTTGTCGGAGAAGGGAAACAAAAAATAGCCTTTCTTATTAAGTCATCGGTATAAAAAGCGTTATCGGCTATTCATTTTACACACATTGCAAAGATTGGAGGATTTATGAAAGGTAAAGGAAAGTGCCTATGTGGCTCGGTTAAGTTGGAAGTAGAGTACGCCAGTAATGAATTGGGGGCTTGTCATTGTAGTATGTGTAGAAATTGGTCGGGCGGTCCGATGTTAGCCATTGATTGCGCTGATTCAGTTAAAATATCAGGTGAATCGAATGTAGTTAGATATAAGTCGTCCGATTGGGCTGAGAGGGGTTTCTGCGGTAAATGTGGTACTCACTTGTTTTACTTTTTGGTGCCAAATAATCAGTATCACCTTCCTGTCGGTTTATTGATGTCTGGGGATGACTACAAGTTAACTCATCAGATATTCATCGATGAAAAGCCCGAATACTACGAATTTAAAAATGAAACAAAAAATATGACTGGTGCAGAAGTATTTGCCCACTTTGAAAGTGGAGAGTAGCACTTAGTTTTTATTAGCTTAAGACTAATTCACAACGCTCGGCATTTTTTAGTTTCGGTCGAGTTTTGTGTTTGCGGTGTAATGGTTTCGGTTAGGTGGTGCTCACGCCTAACATCCCAGCATCAACCCCCAACTTGAAGTACCTCGAAACTCGATTATGTGAACTCCTAATAGCTGAATAGTTACTCTAATATACAATGAGTTTTCTAATGGCTCTGAGGGGGCGGACATGACAGATATGGCAATATCAAGTTACCTTGGCTGGTTGTTACTTCTTATAGGTTGTTATCCTTTCTTGCTTGTTGGTGTCAGTATGTTTTTCTATGATGCAGAGCGTAAACAAGCATTAAGGTGGTTGAACGGAGTTAGTTTTCTATTGGCTGTATTCCTTCTTTACATGCATATGCAGACAGAAGTCATCTATGGTCGGGAACTGCTCGAAGCCTGGTATCATGATAACCCAGAAGATAGGCCTCAATAAAAAGTACATAACAAGTGTTTATTATCCATTTCGGTATATAAAAATGATGCTAAACGATTGGCATTTCCAGCTAGAATCAACTTTAGTGTTTTCGGCACAATGGGTGAGGTGAGGTGATCGCGATGTCAGCTACTTCAAGCGGCGATAACTCTTCTAACCAATAGTGCTTATCGGAGTGAACCATGTTCTCTTAACAAGTATAGCTCACCATTTTTGGCATCAACTACGTACGGTTTTTGACTGGTTAAAAGAGTTACTTAATGTTGGTAATTACTTAGGTTACTATTTAGCTCAGTATTGATTTGATATACAAAATTTTTGGACGAAGGTTATGAGAAAAATAATATTAAACATTGTCTTACTATCGGTGTTTGTTGCGTCTTTATTTCTAACAATTTCATCAGCAATAGACATTTCAAAAGAAGTGACAGTAAAGCTCCATGAGTTTGATTGGAGTGGTGTCTCCGGTGTAATGGACATGGTCATGGTTATTTTAACTTTCGTCTTACTGGTTGGACTGAAACAAGGTTCGAAATCTATTGAGGAATCGACCCGAAGTCGTAATGCCGAATTGTTGAATTGGGCGATGGAAGAGATGTCAGCATTAAAACCTGCGATTAGGTTGGTGACAGACGCTCACAAAAGAGAGCCTTATAGTCAGGTAACTAGTGACGTTAGTGTGGATTATGTATCGACATGGAGCAAAGAAGAATTACAAGCAGCTCAAGCTGTAAGTGTCGCGTTGCAGAGAATGGGGTACTTTGCTACTCATGATTTGGTATCAAAAAAGCATTTTCTGAATCTTTGGGGGCCTTTATATCTATCATGTTGGTATTCACTCGAAGGTTGGGTTAAACATAAGCGACTTCAACTTGATGAACCTTTTGATATCGCTGATGGTGCATACTCGAGACTGTACTTTGAAAAATACGCCATGTACTGTGAAGAAAAGTTACCGCCTTTGTTATTGAATAATACAAGAAAGCAGTTTGGCTTAGAGCCAATGGTTCAACCCAAAGCCCACATTAAGTTGGGCATAAAATTGAAAGCAAGGCTCACAGAAAAGGTTGATATCTAACTATTCACATCACAATACTTTTTGGAATCAAAGGGGCTTGTTAACGCGATCAACACATAAATGCCAAGAGTGTATTGGCTGATCGTATATTGAAGAATGTTTCTTCAAAGGGAGATGCATGTCATTGGTTATGTGTAATGGAGAGAATAAGGGAATAACGAAAGTACTAATTGCGGGGGCTAGTGGATACATTGGTCGTCACGTTACATCGCTATTCACAAAAAGTGGCTTTGAAGTTTTTACATACGGTAGAGACAAAGTCGTCACTCCTCCTTTAGTTGGGTTAATAAAAGATAGAGCTGACTATGAAGGCTTCTTTGACGTGGTTGTGAATTGTGCGCGTCCACATTGGTCACAATTCTCCGCACATGAAATTGCCGATGTGGAGCAGGAATTGCTCTCTGAGTTAGACCTACTTGCTGCTAAAGGAGCAACAAAGATACATACATCAGGTGTTTGGCTATTTGGCAACGCCTCTAGCGCTGATTTGAGACAGTTTAGACTGAAACCCTTAGACGCCGTTAGATTAGACGTAGAAACGATACATAGCGCTATTAGAAACAGGTGGCACGTCGTTTACTGTCCTAGTTTGGTTTATGGCGGTGAGGATTGTCAGCTAAAACGAATTGTAGAATCTTTCGCTAGCCAAACGATTCAAGTAGGTGTGCCGTCTATCGGCTATAACCAATATGTTCATGTCTACGACATTGCGAAGTTCTATCTACTTTTGGCGCAAGGCCGAACCTTAGAAAAGCAGCATTTTATTGCTGAGACGCAAGGCTATAGTCCTGCAGAGTTCGCTCGACTCTTACTAGCTGCAAAAGCTGTAACAAAAGTAAGAAAGATCCGTTGGGAAGAGTTTGAGGTAGAAAACGGTTCGTTAGCTGTAGAAGTCGAGAAGATGAACCTTACACTTCCAATTAGTTATTCGTTTGAGGCTACTGAGTCAATTAGCGAATATATTGGAAATTACATATAGTTGAGTGCTTATTTCTGATTCCCAACCCTCGGTACTTTTAGTTGAGTTTAGTCTCTCCGGCGTATGAGCTTAAGTTAATCAGCAGCGTCATTTTTTAGTTAGCTCGCATTGAACGACAAGCGCGCTCCACACCTTTATACAGCATGAGGCTTACCAAACATGGAGAAGACCTTGATCGTACGGACTGCGACGAAAGAAGACTCAAGTGTCTTGTTAGAGTTTATTGAACAAAAAGCTGACTTTGACCGGAGTATGAGAGGGTTTAGTGGTGAAATCTCGACAACTATAGAGAAAATCGAACGCACACTATTTGGTGATTACGCATTTGCTCATGCATTAATATTGGAACGGAATTGTGAGCCTTTTGGCTTCGCACTGTATCACTATCGATATTCATCCTTCAGTGGAGAGCCATCAATCTGGCTTGACGACCTATTGGTAACAGGAAATCAAAGATCAAAAGGGTATGGCCATGAACTTATGTTGGCTTTAAAGTCACAAGCGGAGTCATCATATGCCTCTCACATCTCATGGACGGCAAGTCCACATAATAAGAAAGCGCATGATTTCTACAAAAGGTTGGGTGCAGAGGTTGAGCGAATGGATGGTCAAAGACCTTATTTCCGTTGGGCAATGTGCGATTCGTAAATGAATCAAAAGGAACTATGAAAATAACGACGCTGGTTGACAACTCTCGACTGGATAACAGGAAAGATTTAGCCTTTGAGCGCGGACTATCACTGCATATTGAAACTGAATCGCTAAAGATCTTGTTCGATATGGGAAGTGGCGATACGTTTTGTCAAAACGCACCATTACTGGGTATTGATATCAAAGATGTAGACCTCGCTGTCATATCACACAGGCATCATGATCATTGTAATGGCACCGCTGATTTTGTTGCTCATAACTCTAAAGCCAAAGTGTTTCTGAAAAATTGCGAACAGAAAAGCTATCATTTCCGGGCTTTCGGTTTCAAAAGTGATGTCGGGATCAATCCGGACTTACTAGAAAACAGCAACGAGCAGTTAGTCTTCGTTAATCGTACGACTGAGATCGCCTCAAATGTCTTTGCTATCACAGATATTAGCGTGAAACACGAACAACCTAAGGGTAATAAATACCTTTATACACAGTCGAAGAATCGACAGGAGCGCGACTCATTTGATCATGAATTACTGTTGGTGATTAAAGAGAAAGACGGTTTAGTTATATTTACTGGTTGTGCGCATAGTGGCGTTCTCAATATGGTTGAAACAGCGGTTACTATGTTCCCAGGAGCGAGAATAAAAGCCGTTGTCGGGGGCTTTCATCTAGTGGGGTTACCATTATTGAATAGTATTGGTGGCACAAAGCAAGACATTAGAGAGCTTGGATTGACGCTGTCTCAATACCCCATTGATAAACTGTATACAGGGCACTGCACAGGCAAGAAAGCTTATGGCCTGTTGAAAGAAGTATTAGGCGAGCGTTTGGAAGCAATGCCGACAGGTCGGCGTATTCATGTGTAGCGTTGGTCAAACCTTAGCTGTACGTTTGTCACTTGGTAAGAATTAAGGAGTTTTAAGTGAGTCAGGAAGTAAGAGTAGGTGTAGCTGCGGTTATTCTACGTGAAGGACGAGTACTACTTGGAGAACGAATTGGTTCTCATGGGGCTCATACGTGGGCAACGCCGGGCGGACACCTTGAGTGGGGTGAAAGTATCGAAGAGTGTGCCAAACGCGAAACACTCGAAGAGACTGGTTTAGTTGTTAGTGCATTTGAGAAGCTTTCTTTTACCAATGATATTTTTGAGAAAGAGAACAAGCACTATATAACGCTGTTTGTTGTTGCTTCTGACGCTAGCGGCGAACCAGAGATAACAGAACCTGATAAATGTAAGCAGTGGAAATGGTTTAAGCTCGATGAGTTACCAGAGCCATTGTTTCTTCCTCTGACGAATTTGCTTAACGATCCGGTCATCCTTGGGAAGCTAGCGCCGTAAACGTGAACGATTGGAGGGCATATCAATGAGATCACCTTTTCAAGTTTTAGTCTTTCCCTACAAAACAGTCGATAACAAATCTCGATTTTTAATCGCACGCAGAAGGGACAATGGTGTTTGGCAGGCAATATCGGGTGGTGGCGAAGACAATGAATCATTACTTGAAGCAGCAAAACGAGAACTCTCTGAAGAGACTCAGCTAGTCGGTTGTAATTGGCAGTTGCTCGATTCAATGTGCATGCTTCCAAAAGTCTTTTATGCAGGAAATCACAATTGGACTGAGCATCCATTCGTAATTCCTGAGCATTCCTTCTCAGTTAAAGTGACGAAAGATCCTCAATTATCAAATGAACACACAGATTACCGTTGGTGTGACTACCAAGAAGCTATTGAACTTCTAACATATGACTCGAACAGAAACGCGCTTTGGGAGATCAACGAAAGGCTTTACAAAGCTAGCTAAAGTATACAGATTAATTAAATCTATATTAGAGTAGAAATCCTGATTAGATTCTTACTAATCTCTCGCTATTTAGTGAATAGGTAAATCATGACATTACGAGTAGTTCCAGAGCTTTATTGTTTCGATATTAATGTGAGCAAATCCTTCTTTGTCGATGTGTTGGGGTTTGAAGTGAAATACGAGCGCCCAGATGAGGAGTTTGCTTATCTAACGCTTGATGGTGTTGATGTGATGCTTGAAGGGATTGCGGGCAAAAGTCGAAAATGGCTTTCAGGTGACCTGGAATTTCCTTTAGGGTGTGGCGTTAACTTTCAATGGGATGTTATCGATATCGAACCACTTTATCAGAGAGTTAACGAAAGCGCCGCTGATTCTATTTACTTAGCGTTAGAGTCGAAGTCTTATCAATGTGGGGGTTTGATCGCGACTCAGAAGCAGTTCATCGTTCAAACTCCTGACGGTTATCTCTTTAGGTTCTGCCAAGATATTCGTTAACACATAAGTATTATTAGCTACTCATTTATTACGAGAAACACGGCTAACTAAGTACCCGTATAAACAAGGAGAGTAGAGTGGTCAACATTCGGGAAATGGACATTTCAGACTACGACTCAGTGATCGCGTTGTGGTGCCAGACAGAAGGCATGAGTATTCGCGATGCCGATTCGAAAGAAAGCATTGCGAGCTATTTAGAGCGTAACCCCGGTCTGAGTTTTGTGGCTGAAAGTAACAACGAGATCATTGGCGCTGTGTTGGTCGGAACGGATGGACGTCGTGGGTATTTACAACATTTAGCTGTCTCGGCCAACTTCAGAGGGCAAAAGTTAGGTTGTAAGCTTGTTGCAGAGGCGGTCAACGCCCTTGCAGGGTTAGGCATCCCGAAGACCCACTTGTTTGTCTATAACGACAACATCAATGCTCAACAGTTTTACGAAAAGTTGGGCTGGTTTCCTCGAGATGAAGTTCGAATGTACTCGTTTAATAGTTCGGATAATAGTAACGTTTAGCTTTAAAGGTTCGCGCTGGCTGAGCTTGAATTTGTAACAGGTTCGCGCGCATCCGCCCAATATCAAAACAATCCTTGGAGTATTTAGAAATGTTGTTTTCTAGTCTGTCTAAACCATTGGTTCATAGCTCCGAGTTATGTTCTGAGCTGCTCAACTTCTTAACCGAGCATAAGAGTGATTTCGAAGAAAAGTTAATCCCAGACCTGTCATACATCGATGATATGGCACATGTGGTGAACGGTATCAAAATCAAAGACGTTCTACACATCAATGCGAATCAATACCGACTTCAATATTCGTTTGATTGGGAGTTGTTTCTAGGTTGTTCAGATAGGAACGAAACCGGTGTAGAGAATGGAAGTGTTCTATTCACACTTGAGGATGATAACGTTCTTAATATCAACTTCCCAAACTACGGTTCTCGAGACACTAGCGATGAGCTCTAGTCGGTTTTTCGTGGGTGCTATACAGAAGGAAGAGCAATGATAACTATCGAAAGGCTTGAAGAATCCCATGTGGCGTCAGTTCAGGCCATCCAACTCGCCGATGAACAGGTTAAGTTCGCTGGTACAGCTGCAGAGTTTTTATTAGACGGCAGTGAAACGACGCACTTGCACGTGATTAAGTCTGATCACGAAATTGTTGGTTTCTTTAAGCTGGATATCGCTTACGCAGAGCACTACCAATTCTGCCCTGAAGGAAGCATTGGGCTAAGAGCTTTTGTGCTTGATAAAAACCAGCAAGGTAAAGGTTTAGGAACTGGCACGGTCAAAGCTTTGTTTCCATATTTAAAAGCGAATTACTCAGCGTATCAGTCGATTTACTTAACTGTGAATTGCAAAAATCCCGCAGCATTTAACTGTTATCAGAAAGGCGGCTTCGAAGATACCAATGAACAGTATTTAGGTGGCGCAGCAGGCCCGCAATTTATCATGCGCGGTCGAATTGCTTAGTAATATGAACCGATTAATTGTTGATGGGACACTCCTGAACAGCTATATGCAGGTTGAGAGTCTTAAAGAACACGAAAAGGAAATTTGATGAAGGTTCAATATCTTGAAGTGGTTACCCCAGAAGTCGATGTTGTTTGTGCAACATACGCTCAGCTCTACAACGTGAAGTTCAGTGGTGCAGATGTAAACCTTGGTGGGGCGCGCACTGCAAAGCTATCTAATGGTGGGGTAATTGGCATTCGAGCGCCGCTTCGTGAAACTGAAGAACCAACTGTTCGTCATTACACGCTGGTAGATGATATTCAGTCTGCAGTAAATGCCGCCGAGAAACTTGGCGCCGAAGTTGCGGTGCCGCCAATGGAGTTACCACGTCACGGGATGTGTGCCATTGTTATTCAAGGTGGCGTCGAACTCGGATTCTGGGAGTTATAGCTGATGAATAGCCTTTAGATTGTGAAGGACGAGATACTACGATTTATGATACGACACCTAGTGTCTTTACCTGCTTCATGGCATCATTCCCCGCAGTAAAACCCCAACAAGGTATGTTATGAAACAGAATATTGTCCACATTGCACTCGTGGTAAAAGACTACGATGAAGCGCTTGATTTCTATGTAAACAAGCTTAAGTTTGATCTCATCGAAGACACGTATCTACCAGAAGAAGATAAGCGTTGGGTTGTTGTTGCTCCACCAAATTCAACCGGTGTGAGCCTGTTACTTGCTAGAGCTTCCAAGCCAGAGCAACTCGATTTCATCGGCAACCAAGCTGGTGGACGCGTATTCCTATTCTTAAACACCGATGACTTCTGGCGTGATTACGAACGCATGACGTCTTTGGGCATTAACTTTGTCCGAGAGCCTAAAGAGCAAGGCTACGGCACCGTTGCTGTGTTTGAAGATCTTTACGGTAACTTGTGGGATCTGCTTCAGTTAAACCCTGAACACCCTATGGCTAACAGGTAGATAAGCTTAGCCCACAACCATCGGGTGTTGCGTATTACAAAATGTCGGTTCATTGGGAGTAACGCTTCTCTTTCGTTAGGTTAACCCTCCGCACCGCTAAATCATCAACTTAAGTTAAGGAAGCTCATCGTGGAAGAAATCAAAGGCATTCTGCAATTCATGGTCGAGATTGAACAATTAAAGGATGTTCATCGACAGACAAAACCGGTTGGATTGGATCGATATGAAAACTCCGCTGAGCACAGTTGGCACGTCTGTTTGAGCGCTCTTATGTTGAAAGACTATGCCAATGAAGAAATCGATATTACGCGAGTAATGAAGATGCTGCTGATTCATGATCTTGGGGAAATCGATGCCGGAGACACCATCATTTATGCCAGTGAAACCGAAGAAAACAAGCTCAAAGAGAGAAACTGCGTCGAGCGGTTGCTGAAATCATTGCCGAGCCATTCAACAAGCGAGTATTTGGATTTATGGCTTGAGTTCGAAGCCGGTGAGTCACCAGAAGCTAGATTTTGTAAGGCGATCGATAGAGTGCCGCCTTTGCTTCATAACATCCATGGTGGTGGTCACAGCTGGAAGAAGCACAACATATCCAAAGACAAAGTACTGACCTTCAATGGCGAGCGTATTTCTAAAGGCAGTCGTGCCTTATGGAAAGAGCTAGAAGTGCAACTTGAAGGTGCTGCGGAAAAAGGGCTATTAAAGTAAAAGTTAATTTCATCCTTAGCGTAAGAATAGCTTTAGCTTTTCAATGAGGGAGATCTCGATGGTAACTGATTCAAGATGCATGGCACTTACCTTGTGTCTCATTTCTTTCTAATAAAACTCTAGTGGACAACAATAAGTTCGAGAACCGAGTGATAAGTTGTTAGTATGTATCAAATTTATAAATATCAGTTGGCTTATATAAATGCTTGATAATAAGTATATTAAACACCCTTATCACTGTGAGCAGTGCGACGCACTTACCCCGCACCTTGCTGTTAGCGCTTCCGATGCTGAATCTAAAGCGGACGCTGAATCTGAAAAGAAACAATGGAAGTTAGGCGTGTTGATGGAGTACCTGGTGACGTTATTGTTTAGAGGTGACCATAATGTTCCCGGTTTTTATGTAGACAGTGATTACGAATACCAATGTGAGAAATGTGGGACTAAGTCGTGGCACTGATCGTGTGTTTAACTTTTGAAAAAATCCCCACCTAAACTGATGATAATAAGACGCATTAGAAAAGTGATCCTCTCTGCAAACTGAGAATGGAAACGCGTCTATACTGACATGGGTTACGTCGCTGATTTTGGAAGTGGCGCTATGAATGTAAGTTTGATTAGGTTAAATCTCTGAGGTGACGATGAAAAAATTACTACCACTATGCGCCATTTTACTCTCGGCATCATTTTCAGCTGCGGCTTCTGATGGTTTGATTAAATACCAAAGTAATTACTCAGTGAAAGAGACTGCTGACCGCTTTGAAGAAATCGCCAAGAGCAAAGGTTTGACCTTGTTTGCGAGAATCGACCATCAGAAAAACGCGAGTAAGGTCGATCTTGAATTGAGACCAACGGAAGTCATCATCTTTGGTAACCCGAAAGTAGGGACACCATTAATGCAATGTGCTCAAGAAGTCGCGATAGATTTACCGCAGAAGGTGTTAGTCACTGAGGATTCTAATAAGAAAGTATGGTTGTCTTACAACGATCCTAATTACTTGGTAGAGCGTCACGCGATCAATGGCTGTGACGAGGTCGTTAAGAAAGTATCGGGTGTACTAAGCAAGCTATCAGAAGCGACAGTGGCGAAAAAGAAAGCAAAATAACCAAGATCAATAAGCACTCATTAAGACTATTAATAGGTGCGATATGACGATGATATCGCTTATTAGTCATTGTGTTGACAACTAAGCAACAATATATAAAAGTAGTTTTATGAAACTGAATTTAGCGCCATCTAACCAACGAATTATCATCATTCCATAGGAATGGTGGGATTGTTGATGCGCTTTGTTTATCGAACCCACCCGTAAGGTGGGTTTTTTGTCGCTGTCTTATGGGTTTTATCTGAATAGAGGAAGTCATATGAAAAAGATCGCGGTTTTTGGCAAGCCTGGGAGTGGAAAATCCACAATCAGCAAGGCGTTAGCACTAGCTACAGGCATAGAGCTTCACCAGTTGGACTCTATTGTTTACAAGGCCAACGGAGAGTTTGTTGAACGTGAAGTATTTGAGGAGGCTCATGAGAGCATACTTAAGTCAGAAAGCTGGATCATCGATGGTTTTGGCCCTCTAGGCTCGTTCAACACACGTTTAGATGCAGCTGATACCTTGGTTTATATCGACCTTCCTTATTCAATTAGCTACTGGTTTGTAACCAAGAGAATGCTCAAAGGTCTATTCGTTAAACCTGAAGGCTGGCCTGATGGAAGTTCAGTTATAAAAGGGACGATACAAAGTTATAAGACACTAAAACTGTGTCCTAAATTTTGGAATGACGACTTTAGAGCGCAGTTAGAATTGCGGGCTAAAGAGCAAGAGGTTTACATCATCAGAAGCGTGACTGAATTGAATAACTTTGTTCACCAACACGTCACTTAACAGTCGAGAGTTTACCTTTCTTTAAAACGCTCTTACTTACTCATAACGTCATGAAAATATATAGATTTAACTCAACATGTGGCATATTTGCCATGTGTTGAATTTGTGCTTTGAATTAAGGCGATAGATATTATGTATGGAAGTGAGAAGACGAGAGCGTTCTGCTGTAACTGTAAGGAACTTACACTGCATAGGTACACGATGTTCAGTAGCCAAGTGCAAAAGGCACCACAAGCTGAAGATAAAGAACCGAGCTTACTCCAACGAATTTTATCGGAGTTTCTATCTTTTGGTGTTACAGGTTCGGGCGCGACAGGTGATTACAAATGTACCCAATGGGGAACATATCTGAATACACCAGACAACCTCGACTGAGTTTGTGAGTTTGTGAGTTTGGCTTAGGCAAATAAAAACGGGAAGACCTCAATGATCTTCCCGTTAGATATTACTTAACTCATCGTGCTATTGGCAGTTTGAGTGAGAAGCCTTATGCACAACACTTCTTGTATTTTTTACCGCTGCCGCAAGAACATGGATCGTTACGGTTGGGGGTCTTTTCAAACGTCATCGTTTTTGGCTTGTTCAGTAGAGTATCAAGCTCGATGGTGTTCTCTTCTTTGTCTGCGTCGACTGTAACAGTAACGAAGATAGTATTTTCAGCGGCTAGTGCTTCAACTTCAGCTTTGCGCGCTTCAGTTTGAACCATTACTGCGATTGGAGATTCTTCAGTACCCGCTTTCACATCGCGGTTTACGTTGTAGCCAGCAAGAACGTGGTTCTGTCTTGTTTCGATACGGCCTTTGAAAAATAGTTTCGACATTGGGTACTCATAAAAAATGTTGAATGGCGCTATTTTTAACGACGATAGCGCAATGGAGCGGGGATTATACGCATATATTGCAATTGATAAAGCAGTGATGTGAGCAAACACTGTTTGGTTATTGTTTGCTAGTAACGGTTTGCTCTCTAGCATTGTTCGGATTGGACTAATTTTCAAATTCAAGACAATAAGATTTCCCTAAATAGGCTTATGAATGATAAATTCAAATTATTAATCGAAACAAAGAGATAGTGTATGAAGTTAGATGCCATCCTGTGGGATTACGATGGAACCTTAGTCAATTCCGTTCCAAAGAATATCGCAATCACAAAAGACATTATCTCTTTAGTCGCGCCACACTTGTCAGGCGACAACTTACCTAAATATTTGCTTAGCGAAGCGCTTTATCATGAAGCCAACCACGGGGCTAAAAACTGGCAAGCCTTATATGTCGATTATTACGGTTTATCACACGATGAAATGTTGATCGCTGGTGGAATGTGGGCAGAGCATCAAGAGAAAAACCAAACAGCCGTCGCCTTGTTTGAAGGAATGGAAACCGTGGTTAATCAGTTTGCTCATCTTCCTCATGGGATCTGCTCTCAAAACTCTCAATTGAATATTCGTGGTGTGCTCGACAGCTATGGCATTGGTGATTTGTTTAAATCGGTAGTGGGTTATGACGATGTTTCGAGCGGCAACCAAAAACCCCATCCATTTGGTGGTGTGAAATGTGTCGAGAACATATTTGGCGCCGATCCGACTAACGAGCTTTGTTTGATGTACATCGGTGACCATGAAGCGGACACACAGTTTGCTCGCAATATTGAAGCCGCGCTGGGTAAAAACGCAAAAGTGATTGCCGTTGCAGCAGGTTATAGCCGATCGAAACCTGAAAATTGGCAAACCAAGCCCGATTACATTGCTAACAGTGTCGATGATCTTTTAACGATCATTAGCAAGTACGCATAACGAAGCAGACATTTAAAAATCACCACACGTAAATAACTTGAAGGAAGAATAATGACACCGAAAGAAGTGGTATTAGGTTTTTGGGATGCAATGCGCACCAACGATTTTGCAAAGGCAAGTGAATGGCTAGCCGAAGATTTTCAAGGTTACTGGCCTCAGTCGTCTGAATTGACGTTAGGGCGCGACAACTTCACTGCAATCAATACTGAATACCCAGCCAATGGTGTTTGGGAATTCACGCTCAATTCGATTGTCTGTGAAGGTGATACGGTAGTCACGGACGTTTCGGTCACTGACAGTGTGTTGAAAGGCCGAGTGATCACCTTTCACACGGTGGTTGACGGTTTAATTCAAAAGCAAACTGAGTTTTGGCCAGACCCATTCGAAGTGCCGGCGTGGCGATCGCAGTGGGTTCAGATCGTATCGAACAATTAGTTTGTATCGATACGATCAGTTTGTCACGAACAATCAGGTTGCACAGAATAAGTAAACATTAGGAGGTTTCATTGAGCAAGGTAGTGGTTGTAACCGGCGGAAGCCGAGGTATTGGCGCAGCGACGTCTAAATTGTTGGCCAGTCAAGGCTATGCTGTATGCGTTAACTTCATACACAATGAGTCGCGAGCTGAAGATCTAGTGAATGAGATTCGCGAACAAGGCGGAACCGCGATTAGTGTGCGTGCGGATGTGTCTGTTGAATCGGACGTGAAATCTTTATTTGAGATTGCTCGTAATAAGCTAGGTCCAGTGACGCACTTGGTCAATAATGCCGGGATCTTGTTTACCCAGTCACCGTTGGTTGATATTGAATTGGATCGCTTTGAAAAGGTGATGAAATCCAACGTATCAAGCTGCTTTCTGTGCAGTAAAGCCTTTATCAAACAAGCCGATGGCGCGGGTTCGATTGTGAATGTATCGTCTGCCGCTTCTCGTACTGGCGCACCGTTTGAGTATGTGGATTACGCAGCATCGAAAGGTGCGATGGATTCACTCACCAAAGGCTTATCGCTTGAATTAGCTTCACGCAATATCCGAGTGAATGGCGTAAGGCCAGGTTGTATTTATACTGAGATGCATGCAGACGGCGGAGAGCCAGATCGCGTAGACAGACTAGCTTCGCAGTTACCGTTACAACGAGGTGGCACACCAGAAGAAGTCGCTAACTCTATCGCATGGTTATTGTCAGACGAAGCTTCGTATGTCACCGGCTCGTTTATTGATATTGCAGGCGGTCGATAGGGCACGTTTGCCTTTACACTAATATAAACAAGTTACAACCATCAACACGCAACAAAAGTACCTAACTAAAAGAACGAAACTAAGAGTACAACCATGAAAAACTATTTTGAAAGCCCGTTTGTTGGAAAGTCACTCAAAGAACAAGTGACCAACCCAAACATCATCGTGGGCGAGCACAGCTATTACTCGGGTTACTACCATAACCACAGCTTTGATGACTGTGCGCGTTACCTATTACCGGATAGAACCGACATCGATAAGCTGATCATTGGCAGCTACTGCTCGATTGGTTCTGGCGCCGTGTTTATGATGGCGGGCAACCAAGGCCACCAAAACCAGTGGGTGAGTACCTTCCCGTTTTTCTATCAAGACGATGAGAAGTTTGAAGGTGCGATAGACGGCTTTGAACGCTCTGGTGATACCGTGATTGGTAACGATGTGTGGATTGGTACAGAAGCCATGATCATGAGTGGTGTTAAGGTTGGTGACGGAGCCATCATCGCAAGTCGAGCGGTTGTGACTAAAGATGTCGCGCCATACTCGATTGTCGGTTCAAACCCAGCACGCCATATCCGTTATCGTTTCAATGAGACTGAAATCGCTCAGTTGCTAGAAATGAAATGGTGGGAATGGAGCGAAGAACAAATCAAAGGCGCAATGTCGCTAATGTGTTCTTCAGACATTGGTGGTTTGTACCATTATTGGAAAGGATTCTTGAAGCCTTAAATTGTCGTTCACAGATGAAATGTGAATGGTGAGAACGAGATTAAATTTAACAAATTACTCAATAATCTGATTATGGCAATGCGATTGTGATACGAGTAACTTATTGATTGTAAAGATATTGAATAGTATGGCATGTCGCATTAGCGTGGTGGATGAATTGGAAGGGTATTATGATTAGTTGCAACGATTACGATTATATTGAGATTGTGTGTATGCACCGATACCCAATCAAATTAACGCTGAAATCTGGCGAGCAGATTGAATGTGTCGGATTAGATACTCAACGCAATGATAGCCGTGAAGAGTGCATTAAGGTCAGTATTCAAGGTTTAGAACAACTTGTCGTACTCACAGACCTTTCCACACTAGAAGTTTGTGTCGACAACCCTCATTTTCAGCAGATTTCATTCAAAACGTCATAGGCTTTCAAATGAATAACACCATAGAACAATGCTATTGCACCGCATGCAGAGAAGACACACAACATGTTGTTGTGTTGGTCAGAAAGACGAGTGCGTTTGCAGACAAACCTAACCAAAAGCGAAGCGAGTTTTGGGCAGGCATGATAAAAGGTTGGTTCCTTGGCCCGTTTATCGCGTCAATGGATGAGTTTTCTCGTCACCTTGTCTGTGAAAAGTGTGGGCATAAAGAGATACAAGATTAGTCGTGTTATTTTACAAAACATTGGATTCAATATAGTTAGATCGTCAATTGGTTTAGGAATAAAACGAATGAAAGTAGAAACGATTGAAGCCGTAAAGGCGTATGGTTTTTCAGTAAGAACCACTAATACCGATGAGATGGACCCAGCCAAAGCCAAGATAGGGCAATTGTGGCAGGGCTTTTTTGACCAAGCGTTTCCAAAATTAACGCCGGATTCAAAAGTGTACGGTGTCTACACCAACTACGAGTCAGACTTTACGGGTGAATTTGATGTTATCGCTTGTACTAGCGCACTCACCGATAACAATTTAGATGCGCTTGTAGAAACCGAAATACAAGCAGGCAAATACTTAACGTTTTCTGCTGAAGGTGAACTCCCTCAAGCTGTGATCGACCTATGGGGTGAAGTGTGGGCGTATTTCAGCGCTGCTGACTGCCCACATGTGAGAACTTACACGACAGATTTTGAACTATACAAAGGTGAAACTGAAGTCGAGATTTCGATAGCGATTCAGTGATCAGGTTAAAATGAACAAAAGGCTTAGCTTAGACTGTGTTTGCCAGTTAAGAGACAGTAGTTACCGGTAAAGAGACAACGGAATCCCAGTTAAGCCTTTGAATATCTGTTCTTTACAAAGAAGATACAGTGTCACGTAACTACTTTAATACCTAGGAATTATCTATTCCAGAATTCCCCTAGATCACCCTAGATACCCTTAAGTCACCCAAAATTCTCTTAAGTTATCCAAAAAGACAATCTTGCTTGGTTTCATTCCACAAAGGGTATTGCTTCATGACTTGGGTGTAGAGCTTACTTTCAAGGTGCGCTCTTAACCAACGTCCTACGTTTTGATATTCCGATTTCACAAACCACTTCTTTTCGACTCGCACAAACTGACTGACGAAAGGCATCACCGCAAAATCGGCCAAGCTTGGGCTTTCTCCAAAAAAGTAGGGCTGATCGGTAAGTCGCACTTCTAACTGCTTAATGAAGGTTTCGCAGGCTTGTCGGCGTTGTTCAACATCGATGTTTCGGTAACGAACCGATGCACGATACCTTTCTAAGTGACCAATAAATTCTTCATCGTTGGTTTTAATGAGCTGCTGAACTTGTTCGCTAAGCGTTGGATTGCTTGAACGCAGAAGATCTTGAGGATCGTTTTGTTGAAGTGACCAGTTCATCACATCCAAGCTCTGTTCAATGACTTGTCCATTGGGTAACACCAATACAGGCACTGTTCCTTTTGGCGAACTGGCCAATAGTTCGCTAGGCTTGTCTTTGGTAACGATTTCTCGAAGTAACACTTTTTGCTGTGATAGTGCGATGCCCATTCGTCCGCGCATTGCATAAGGGCAACGGCGTAAAGAATAAAGGATAGGTAGATCGGATTCGTTCGGAATTATTGAGGTCATTTAGTTTGAAAAGTGTTGTACGGTGGTAAAGAGATCGTGATGTGGGTAGAATACGCGGCTTAAAAATTATAAGTAAGTGAGCGACTTCAAAAATGAGCAGAAAAATTGAGTTATTAGCCCCAGGTGGCGATGTAGAAGCGATAAAAGCCGCCATCGTAGCGGGTGCTAATGCAGTTTATTGTGGTTTAGACACATTCAACGCTCGTAACAGAGCCTCTAACCTGTCGTTAGACGAATTGAATGGTGTGATTCGCCTTGCTCATGAATACGGCTGTGAAGTGTTCCTGACTCTTAACGTTGTGCTACTGGAGCACGAGACTAAGAGCATCACCAAACTGCTGAACCAGCTTGTGAACACCAAAGTGGACGGCATCATTGTTCAAGACTTGGGTTTATTCAACCTGGTTAAGAAGCATTTCCCATCGTTAGACGTTCACGCGTCGACTCAGTTAACTACGCACAACGAAGGCCAGATTAAGTTCTTGTCTAAGATTGGCGCGACGCGCGTTAACTTGTCTCGTGAGTTGAACCTGCCTGAAATCAAGATGCTGACGGAAGTGGCACACGATCACGACGTATTAACCGAAGTGTTCGTACACGGCGCTCTGTGTATCGCATTCTCTGGTCAATGTTACTCAAGCTCAGTAAGTGTGGGTAACTCAGGTAACCGTGGTCGTTGTAGCCAAGCGTGTCGTGATGAGTACGAAATCACCAACGCGGGCAACAAGTTCCCACTTAACCTGAAAGATAACTCAGCTTACTACGACCTACCTGAATTGGTTGATGCGAAAGTCGACTCATTGAAAGTAGAAGGCCGTATTAAAGGCGCACACTACGTTTACACTGTGGTAGACACATGGCGTAAACAGATTGATAGCTTTGTAGAAAGTGGTTTGTTGATCGAAGACGATTCGAACCTACACAAAGTATTCAACCGTGATTTCACCAACTCTTTCCTAAAGGGCAACCTAACGAAAGACATGTTCATCGATAACCCGCGCGACAACAGCATGAACTACGCTGTTGAAAAAGCGACGGAGCAGAACAACGAAATCTCAGTTGTACAGATTCAAGAAGTGACCAACGAACTTCACCAAGCGAAAGACGTTCTTGGTAACGAAATGCGTGACAAGATCGAGTTCCTTGATATTCGCAAGACACCAGTAGCACTGTCGTTCAGCGCAAAAGTGGGTCAACCATTTACGGTGACTGTGAACACGCCAAAAGAGAACTTTACTCTTCAATCTAAATCGCTATTGAAAGCGGTTGAAGAGAAGGCGATTACTCAAGAGCTACTTGAGAAGCGCTTCAAAAACGTGAAGAGTGCAGTTCACACGCTAGAAAGCCACGACTTCAGTGAAGTGGATGCAGGCTTGTTGATTCCTCTAAAAGAAGTTTCAGACCTAAAAGACGAGATCGACTTCATTCTGAACGGCTCTGTGGAAGTGATTAAGCACGTTGAAGTGCCAGCACTGCCTCAGCACCCTAAAGTGAACGAGAAGCCGACTATGTCGATGCTTATCGCCGATGTAGAAGACTTACACCTGTGTGACGTGACTGACGCGGATGTTTACTTCAAACTTCCAGAAAGCTTCAAGAAGCGTTGTAACAAGTACATCAACATCTTGGCAGCAAACCCACGTTTGATTCCTTGGTTCCCAGCGGTATTGATCGGTAAAGATTACGACGAAGCGGTTCGTATTCTTGAAGAGATCAAGCCAGCTCGCATCGTAACCAACAACACGGGTATTGCTTACAAAGCTTACGAGATGGGTATTGAGTGGGTTGCAGGCCCGTTCATGAACACGACCAACTCTCACGCACTGGTTACTCTGAAAGAAGAGCTGAACTGTGCAGGCGCATTCATTTCGAACGAGATCAACAAAGGTCAGATTCGTCATATTCGTCGCCCAGAGAACTTCAAACTGTTCTACAGCATTTACCACCCAATCTTGATGATGACCAGCCGTCAGTGTTTCTTCCAAAGAACCGTGGGTTGTAACAAGCCAAGCATCGAAGCAGGTTGTATGTTGAAGTGTGAGAAAGCGACCACGATTACCAACGTGAAAGGCATCTCTTTTGCGGTTGATAAACAGAAGGGTGGCTACCCAAGCATTTACAACCACGAGCAGTTCTTGAATCACGACGCAGTAACTGACTTCTCTGGTCTGTTCGACGAGTTCTTCATTGACCTAACCAACATCGGTGCAGGTTCTAAAGAAGTGAAAGACAAAGTTGAGCTTATCAAGCATTTCGAAGCGCTACTGAACGGCGTTGAAGGTTCACAACAGAACCTAGAGCAGATGGTTGAAGTTCGAACTAATGCTCAGTACGTGCAAGGTCTATAGCGTACAAGGTTTATAGGGTTCAATGTCTATGGGCTGTAAGGCTTATAGCTTCTAACGCAAAGAGCGTTCAAGGTTTATAACGCTCAACCGCTTATAAGCACTCTGAACCAATAAACAAAAGGCCACTCAATCGAGTGGCCTTTTTAATGTCTGAAACTTTCTGAATCTTTCTCAACCAACGAATACGTTATTCTGTCACGGCTTCTTGTTTGAAGCATGGGCTTTTCAACGTGTTCATCTTTTCGATTTCATTGGTTAAGCGCAGCGAGAGCAGGGCTTTCTGGTTCGAAGCAAAATCAAACATCACGATAGTCGCAGTGCCAACGGTCGTCAGTTTCTGTTGAGCCTTACTGACAATCGCGTATTCCATGGTGAATCGGTCATCTTGAATATCGGTAACACGTGAGCCGACCATCAAGGTATCTGGATACGTGACTGGGCGGAAATACTTACAGTAAGTGTCACCAAGAACAGGACCAACTTTGGTAATCGCCATCTCTTCCATCAGCTCGACGTGCTTGAAAAAATCTAAGCGAGCGGTTTCGAAATAGCGAAAATATACAGCGTTGTTAACGTGATTGAGTGCGTCCATTTCTCCCCAAGCGACAGGGATTTCTGTTACTACCGGGTAGTCAGATAATAGTGCTTCCATGCGAACTCTCTTATTGTTATGTAGGGATAAGTTGTTATTGGAATAAAAACCCTACCGCTAAATTAACAAAACTGCAACACGCGTGATTTAAGTTTTTGAAGCTTGAAACCACACAATGTCAGTGACTTAGTTGCACATCCACTCAATGGTTACGCACTAAGGTGTTTGAATTGCAGCTCAACCAAGCGTTGGTACAATTCGCAGCTATTGATGAGAGACTGGTGGTCGCCGATGTCTACTAGTTGTCCTTTATCGAGCACCGCAATTTGGTCGGCGTGTTTAATTGTTGATAATCGATGGGCGATAATGATCGTCGTTCTGCCACGCATTAACTCTTCTAACGCTTGTTGTACGTGATGCTCACTTTCACTGTCTAGTGCGCTGGTTGCTTCATCCAACAATAGAATATTTGGATCTTTCAAGATGGCACGTGCGATAGCAATACGTTGTCTCTGCCCACCAGAAAGCCTTACACCACGTTCACCAAGAAAGCTGTTGTAGCCATCAGGTAGGTTTTGAATGAACTCGTGTGCGTGCGCTTTCTTCGCCGCTTCGATCACTTGCTCGTCTGTTGCCTGCGGGTTGCCGTAGCGAATGTTATGGAACACATCGTTACTGAACAGAGCAGGTTGTTGCGGTACCAATGCCATCTGCTTTCTTAGCTCGTTAGGATCAAACTGATTCAGTTCAACACCGCCTAAGGTGACCTTACCCACTTGTGGGTCGTAGAAACGTTGCAGCAGTTCGAACAGGGTAGTTTTACCTGCGCCAGACGGGCCAACCAGTGCCAACACTTTGCCTTCATGGGCAGTAAGCGTGAGGTTGCTTGTTGCGGGTTGGTCCGGTCTTGATGGATAACAGAAGGTCACATCATCAAATGCTACTTCTGGCGTTACGTTAGCAAGCGAGGTTGGGTTCGCAACTGGCGCAACAATATGGCTTTCAACTTGTAGGATCTCGATTAAGCGCTCGGTCGCACCTGCCGCGCGTTGCAGTTCGCCCATCACTTCTGAAATCGTACCTAATGACGAAGCAACCATGATTGCGTAGAACACAAACGCGGCTAAGTCACCTGCCGACATAGTGCCGTTGATAACATCACTGCCGCCAACCCAAAGCATGCCTGCAATAGCACTAAATACAATCACGATAACGCCAGAGATAAGAATCGCGCGCTGTTTTACACGCTGGCGACCAATCTCATATGCCTTTTCAACTTCAACCGCGAATGACGCTTTCTCTTGCTCTTCTCGGCTGTAGCTTTGCACCGTTTTAATGTGTTCAATCGCTTCACCTGCGTAAGAACCCACATCAGACATCGAATCCTGACTTTGACGAGATAGGGCTCTGACACGACGCCCGTAGACAAGGATCGGGATCAAGATAAATGGCACCGAGGCCAATACAATCAACGTCAGCTTAATGTTGGTGGCAAACAGCATGATGATTGCACCAATACACATCAACGCGCTGCGCATCGCCATAGAGAACGATGAACCTATGATGCTTTGAAGCAGAGTAGTATCCGTTGTAATGCGCGACATGATGTCGCCACTGCCATTGGTTTCGAAGTAACTCGGATGCAGCGTCACGACATGATTGAAAACCGATAAGCGAATGTCTGCACTCACGCGTTCCCCAACAGAAGAAACCAAGTAGAAGCGGAAGAAAGTACCAATCGAGATCAACACGACCACGACCATGATGAACTGAATTGCGCTGCCTAAATCTGAGAGTGATTGTTGGCTAAAACCTTGGTCGATGAGAAGGCGAATACCGTGTCCGACTGAAAGGGTTAAGCTCGCTGTGAAGATCAACGCGATCAACGCAGCAATAACACGACCTTTATAAGGCTGAATGAATTTACTCAGCTCAAACAAAATACTGAGGCTTTTTTTCTCAGGTTTGGGTTCTGGCGCTTGTTGAGTCGATCGCTGAGTCTGTCGCTGGTTCGAGTCGAGCGTAGAAGAGACATCGTTTTGCATATGACTGCCTTAATGTGTTGTCGCTTTAAAAATAGATGGCTTGTTGCTTGTTGCTTATGGCTAATTGCTTTATGACTTATTGCCTGTACTGCGCGTTGTTCGCTGGGCAGTAATTGTTGTTGAGAATCGAACCCATTAAAGCATTTATTGCGCTGTGACGCTCCCTAGGAAACTCAATTTCCAATATTTCATCAACACTAAGTGAATAATTCGAAACGACCTTAAAGGAAAACTAAGCATTTTGATCCAGTCAGTTGGATAGGAAACCAAGCTATTTAACCCTAATTTTTATGCAAGTAAATTAGCGTTGATAGAAGAGTGCACACATAAACAAGCAACCGTGCGATGATTTATAAATTGATAGCAAAACGTTTGCTATTTATCTCGATATTAGCTTTATCAATGACTTGTAAGTTTTGGTTGTAAGACCAGTTATAGCGACTGTTTTTTGTGGAATATTTGTTACAAAAATTCAACAAAGTAGTTTTTTATACATTTTTCTTGCATAAAAACTCGGATTGAATAGAATAACCAACAAATGACAATTAATGCAGTATTGTGGCATGAGTATTCAAGTAAAGAGCATCAACAAATCATACGGTGATACCCAAGTTCTTCACGACATCAGTTTCGACTGTGAGAGTGGCGAAACCTTGGTATTGCTTGGCCCAAGCGGCGCGGGCAAGAGTTCATTACTGCGTGTATTGAACCTGCTTGAAATCGCGGACAACGGCGAATTAGACATTGCGAATGAGCAATTCGATTTTTCAAGCCAAATCCAAGAAAAGCAGGGGCTTAAACTTCGTCGTAAAGTCGGCATGGTGTTCCAGCAATACAACTTATGGCCACACATGACGGTGATGGAAAACTTGATTGAAGCACCAACCAAAGTGGCGGGTTTGGATAAGCAAGAAGCGATTAAGCAAGCGCAAGAAGTCCTAAAGACACTTCAACTTGCCGACAAAGCAGACGCTTGGCCACTTCAACTGTCTGGCGGTCAACAACAGCGTGTTGCGATTGCACGTGCGCTGATGATGAAACCGGATGTGTTGTTGTTTGATGAACCAACAGCGGCGCTTGATCCTGAGATCACCAACCAAGTCGTGAGCATTATTAAAGAATTGAGCGGAACGGGCATTACCCAAGTGGTCGTGACGCACGAAGTCGATTTCGCGAAGAAGATTGCTAGCCACGTTCTGTACCTAGAGAAAGGGTACATCATTGAACACGGCACCAGCGATTCATTCGTTAATCCGCAGACACCTGAGTTTGCTGAATATTTGACTCATTAAGTAAGTCACTTATTAAAAGAAAGTTGACTCACTAGATCTAGCTAAACACAACATCAATTAAAACAATCAAATTATAAGAATGGCCACAGGCCGCTATTACACAGTATTCGGAGTAACAAAATGAAAAAGATTCTACTAGCTTCACTTATCGGCCTTGCTTCTTTTAACGCAGCAGCTCAAGAAGAAATCAAATTCGCGATGGAAGCAACGTACGCACCATTCGAATACATGGATGAGAACAACCAAATTCAGGGTTTTGACGTAGACTTAGCAAACGCACTTTGTGAAGAGCTGAAAGCAACGTGTACTTTCCACAACCAAGCATTCGATAGCTTGATCCCTGCACTTAAATTCAAACGTTACGATGCGGCTATCTCGGCAATGGACATCACAGAAGCGCGTCTTAAACAAGTGAACTTCTCTAACGCATACTACGATAACTCTGCAGCATTCATTTCTTTCGAAGGCAAAGTAGCAGACCAAGCAGCACTAGAAGGTAAGCGTGTTGGCGTTCAAAACGGTTCTACTCACCAGAGCTTCCTACTTGAGCAAATGACTGGCGTAACAGCGGTACCTTATTCAAGCTACCAAGATGCATTTATCGACATGAAGAACGGTCGTATCGATTCTGTATTCGGTGACACAGCCGTTGTAGCAGAATGGTTCAAGAAAGAAGACAACCTAACGTACGTTGGCGATCAAGTAACAAACCAAGAGTACTTCGGTAACGGCTTTGGTATCGCAGTAAACAAGAGCAACCAAGAACTTGTAGACCAGCTTAACGTTGCACTTGCTGCAGTGAAAGCGAACGGCGAATACGACAAGATCTTCAACAAGTACTTCGGTAAGTAATTTATGGAATTAACGGGTTACTCTTTAGGGCTCGTCGAAGCAAGCTGGATGACTGTTCAGCTTGCATTCGTAAGTCTATTGGTTGGATTGGTTCTAGCAGTTTTGTTTGCAAGTGGTGAGATGTCTCGTCGTATTGCAATCAAATGGCCAACGACTGCATTTGTGACGATTGTTCGTGGTTTACCAGAAATTCTGGTCGTACTGTTTATCTACTTTGGTTCGACACAAGTTCTGTTCATGATCACAGGCGACTTCATAGAAGTGAGCCCGTTCTTATCTGGTGTTGTTGCACTGTCACTTATTTTTGCTTCTTACGCTTCGCAAACTATTCGTGGTGCGTTGAAAGCAGTAAGCAAAGGCCAGAGAGAAGCAGCAAGTGCGCTTGGTATTTCGCAATCTCATGCTTTCTTCAGAGTCGTATTGCCACAAGCTGTAAGACACGCGCTACCAGGGTTAACCAACCAATGGTTAGTGTTATTGAAAGACACTGCATTAGTTTCGCTAATTGGCGTAACAGATTTGTTGAAACAAGCACAACTAACATCCGCTGCAACGCACGAAGCATTTACTTGGTACGCGACAGCAGCAGCAATCTACTTGGTCATCACTTTAATCACACAAAGATTGGTAAAAGTGATTGATGGTAAGTTCTCTATTCAAGGTTTGGGTAACAAAGGGGCAATGGCATGAATCAACAATACCTCTCTCAAATGCTTGAAGGCTTAGTGACCAGTCTTCAACTCACAGGCGCTTCATTGCTTGTTGGTTGTATCTTGTCACTGCTGATGACGGTAACGCTAATTCTAAGAATACCGGCGATTCACTGGTTCACTCGTGGCATCATCACGCTGTTCACTGGCACACCATTGTTGGTTCAAATCTTCTTGGTGTATTACGGCCCGGGTCAGTTCGATTGGATTCGTGAAAGCTTCATGTGGACTTGGTTAAGCCAACCTTGGTTCTGCGCAATGTTAGCATTAGCTTTGAACACCGCGGCATACAGCACGCTACTGTTCAGAGGCGCATTCAACGCCATTCCAGCAGGGCAGTGGGAAGCATGTCGCGCACTTGGTATGGACAAAATCGCAACGCTGAAAGTGTTACTGCCATATGCACTACGCCGCGCCGTTCCAGCTTACTCGAACGAAGTGATTCTAGTTTTCAAAGGTACGTCACTGGCAAGCACCATCACCATCATGGATTTGATGGGTTACGCTCAGCGTATCAACGGCCAAACCTACGACACACTTACTGTGTTTGGTATCGCCGGCGCATTCTACTTAGCAGTAAACGGCATACTAACGCTGATCTTCCGCCAAGTAGAGAAGAAAGCCCTCGCATTCGAAGCCGCGTAAGCTAGCCACAAACAAATTTAATTAACGTATAAAGCCTGCCATTTATGTTCGCATAAATGGCAGGCTTTTTTGTTTTTGGGGTATGCGCAGAGGTACTGTTTTTATATCTAGTAGAGCGGGGTTTTTGCGAAATTCATACTATATAGAAATATTCTGCATTTTGTCATTCAATGAGTCTATCTATGTTTTAAGTCACTGAATTGCTGTGATTAATCGTGGTAAATTAATATGCATATGAAACTAGATAGAATGATTCTGTATTTGAATGCAGAATTTTTCAGTCTAATAGCTGTTAGCTGACAAAATAACAAGGAGAAACGGTGAAAGTTTTTATTAGTTGGTCTGGTGATACGAGTAAAAAAGTTGGGGAGGTTATTAGGGCTTGGTTGCCGTCAGTCCTCCAAACAGTAAAACCTTATTTTACACCTTCAGACATAGAGAAAGGCACACGTTGGTCATCAGATATAGCACAGGAACTCGATGACTCAATGGCGGGAATATTTTGTGTTACTAAAGATAACCTTAATAGTCAGTGGTTGATGTTTGAAGCCGGTGCTATCTCGAAAAAGGTAGAGCAGTCTATGGTTTGTCCGATATTAATTGGCATTGATAATTCTGACATTAATGGGCCTTTGACTCAATTTCAAACAACTCAGTTTGAAAGAAGCGAGATTAAAAAGTTGGTATCCGACCTTAACAAAGCAAATAAAGAGAACCAGCTTGATGAATCAGTTCTAAATTCTGTTTTTGATAAGTTTTGGCCGGATTTAGAAGAAAAGATCAACAGCATCTTGAAATCTTCCGGTACAGAGCATGCAAAAAGTGTGGATCTTCGGACTGATAGAGAAGTTCTTGAAGAAGTGCTAGATTTGTCGAGATCTTTAGCTATTCAAAAGTCTGGTGGGTTTAAACATAACAAAGAGTTAAATGAACTAATCTCTAGTTTTCTAATGTGTTTTGAAGGTGTTTTTGGTTATGACTGGGATCACTCAAAATTATGTTTAGAGCATGGAGGTTTTATTGCGTCAAATGGTACATTTATAAATCCTAAGGTGGTTGATGAAGAGAGTGATTGGGCTAATCGAGCTGGGTTGCTTAGATCATACAGAGCTTTAATTCAGTATATAGATAAAAATAATATAGACATTAACACCGGATATTAAGTGAGCTAACAAACGACTATGGCGTCAATGATTAATTTTTGGCTATGTTTTCATCCCACATGGCGCCATCTCTCAGCATAGAATTAAGAGTCACAACCATCT
>NZ_JBFRTR010000036.1:0-79707 GCF_041474215.1 Vibrio sp. 10N.222.52.C12 | reverse complement strand
TATTTATTTTCTATTGATCTCACACATCAAATTCATACAAAACCTCCGTTAATTAACAAAAAAGACAATACAAAGCCTTGATTTTTAGGCAATTAATGTAAATTATAAATTACACAATAACTCTTTATTTTCCATTGATAAAAACGTGAACAAAGTCTTAAAAAAACCGAATTTCGGTTCAAAAAATACACATAACTTTGATTAAAAAAGTGATATTCATTCAATAAAAGTGAGATACTGATCTCAATGACAAATTTGATATTAACAGCAGATTTTAGTCTCTACCCTAAATAAAGATACCAGACAGACACTCGAAAAAATGAAATTCCGTTAATCACAACAATGTTAATAAATCACTATCGCGCGGGATTTACAGAAATGAGCTGTCTATTTCTCATGCCAATACTGATAAAAATGAAAATAAGGTCTAATTAAATGGATATCAGAAATATAGGCCATTAGCGGATAAATAAAGATGGGAAGTAGATCTTGTGGGAAGATAAATTATTTTTAGTTTCTATTTAAATCGAACCAAGAAACCAAATAAAACACCAACAGACAATGAATCCTTATTAAAAATAACCTTCATAGACAGAAAGTACAGATACCACCTTAAGGGTAGTTTCACTTTTATCTATGAAGGGTTTGAGCATGTCTTTCTGACTATTTTAGCGCGAGTAACTTGTCCGTAAACTCGGCAAAACCATATCCGCCAGGTTGAGTCATCACAACGACTGGATGGTGTTCAAGGCGTTGCCAATAGTGCTGAATGTTAGATACCCCAACGCTATTTGATAAGGCTTCAAACATATATTGGTCGTTCATCGAGTCACCGACATAGCAACTACGCTCAAGTATCTCTTGGTCAGATAACCCCTTCTCTTTAAGAAAAGCGGTCGATGTCGCTTTCTTAGAGTGCTCACCATACCAAGCATTGATGTGAATAGAGCTTGCTGTCGCATGTGCACCTAACGCGTGAATCTTAGAGACTATCTCTTCGATAATGGCATCGTCGACTTTAGGACGGTTTTGACCGATATCGATTGCCACCTCACACAGGCGGTAAGACTGATCCAGCGTTAAACTGAGCTCTGGGTAATCGCCCAAAATAGCCAATACTTGTTCTTTCAGCTTACTCTGATTGGCACTGACTTCTGGCAAAGGGATATCAGAGCGCAATGTCAGATAACCGTTTTTCTTTTCCATAATGAACGCGCCGTTCTCGCCGAGAACCGCATCAACAGGCCACAACTGAGCAATGTGATCACACCACCCTGCACATGCGCCCGTTACCGCAACTACTTTTTTCCCTGAATCACGTAGCTTGCTTAACGCAATCAAGGTTTCAGGAGGCAATTGACCTTGCCACGTTAAGGTGTCATCCACATCGGTTAACACCCAATCTATCTTTTTCCAATTTTGGTTCAATTCATTCGATACCGAATTCATTTCTACACCTCTAAACAATCAATCACTAAACAGTGTTAAAGCAAATTCGGTAAAAACATCACTAAGCTTTCAGAGAAAGTCAGCAACATCAGAACCGTAAGTAGTGCTAGCAACAACGGAGCCACTTCTCTTACGAAGTCGACAATACGAACTTTTAAAATCGAGCAAACCGTAAACATCATCGAACCAAATGGCGGAGTCACACCACCAATCATGATATTCACAATCACAATAATGCCGAAGTGAACCGGGTTAACGCCTAGGTTAAGCACAGCTGGCAATAGTAATGGCGTGAGTATGATCATCGCAGCACCGCCTTCGATGAACATGCCAACCTCTAACAGCAGTACGTTAATCAACAACAGCAAGACGAGCTTGTTGTCGGTAAGTTCAATCAACGCAGACGCAACATTGTGTGGGATCTGCTCTAGCGTCATGTAGTAACCAAAGACCATGGCACCGATAATGATGAACATGACACTACTGGTGCCTTGCACTGTTTCACGCATGATCAGCGGGATATGGCGGAAGCCCAGTTGACGATAGACAAAGATGCCAATAATCGCGCAGAGTAATACAGCAATCGCACCCGCTTCAGTAGGCGTGAACAAGCCAAAACGCATGCCTAAAATAATGCCAAATGGGATCAACAGTGCCGGAATCGCTTTCAGGAAATAATGAAAGCGCTCTTTGGCAGAAGCTGGCTCAGAACGCGACGGTTTGTAACGACGTTTGCGAGCGATGAACGCGATCGTCACCATCAGCGACAGCGCCATCAAAAATGCCGGAACGTAACCCGCAATAAACATTTGATGGACCGACACATTCGCTAATAAAGCAAAGATGATTAGGTTGATACCCGGTGGAATCACAGGGCTGATACTTGATGAAGCAGCTGTTACAGCGGCCGTGAATGGTAAGTCGTAACCACGCTTGGTCATCTCAGGAGCAAGAATCTTAGACTGCATCGCCGCATCCGCATTGGCAGATCCAGAGATACCGCCCATCAGAGTACTCAATGCTACATTCACTTGAGCAAGGCCACCGGTTTTGTGACCAATCATAGAATCAGCAAAGGCAAGTAAGCTCTTACTGATCCCCGCATAGTTCATCACCGAACCCACCATGATAAAGAACGGAATAGCCAACAACGGAAAAGACTCAGCAGAGCTAATAAAGCGCTGCATAACCAAGCTCACCGGAATAGAGTCATTGATAAAAAGAAAGTAAACCATCGCCGATGCAATCAGAGAAAACGCGATGGGGATGTTCAAAAGAAATAGAACAAACAGAATAAGGATTGGAAGATAGCTTTCCATGAATCGTACCTACTTAGAAGAGCGCTTTAGAGAAGCGACATCGTTCGCAATAAATCGAACGGTGTGGATCGCCATCAATGAGAAACAAAGCAACAACACGCCATTGATAACAAAATATGATACGCCCATGACTGGCGTTACCTTGTTAGATAACATGAGATATTGATAACTCAGAACTGCCATTAAGAGGTTCAGAGCCAGTAGGAAAACGGAAACACATAGCCTAAATGGGATTTTTGCTTTTTCTGGCAACATGGCAACCACCACGTCCACACCCATGTGAAGCTTGTGTTTGTAACAGGAGCTAATCCCTAAGTAGACAGCCCAAATGAAGCAAATAACCGACAACTCTTCGCTCCACGGGACAACAAAGCCAAATCCATAACGCAGGACGACGTTAACGATAACAACCAAAACGGTGATCGATATAGCGATAGAAGCGAGGATTTCTTCAATATTTTTCAATAAAAACAAAAGACTTCTCCAGCGAAATACCGAATACAACGTGGGTATTTCAGGAATAAAACGGCCTAAGAATAGTTAGGCCGTAATCATTAACTAATTAATTGACGTATGCAGGATTACTGTGCAGCTCGGATCGTTTCTAGCTCTTTCATGATCGTCGCGTGTATACCTTCACTCCAGCTTGGGAACTGGTTGTACACATCTGCCGTCAACTGGTTGAACTCTTCAGAATTCACTTCATTGAAGGTAACGCCTAGCTCTTCAAGTTTCTGAGTGTATTCAACATCCAATTTAACTAGCTCAGCAGTGTTAGATTCAGCGCCAGCCTCTAGCTCTTCGTTGATGATCTGTTGTTGCTCTGGCGTAAATTTGTCCCAAAGCGTTGGTGAAATGTAGATACCCACTGTGCCAAGGAAGTGCTTAGTCAAAGACATGTTCTTAGCCACTTCGTGATCTTGGTTGAGTACATTGTCAGGATAGAACCTTCAAGACCGTCAACAACGCCTTGTTGAACACCTGCATAGGTCTCAGGGAATGGAAGAGAAGCTGGAGCTGCGCCCATTGCTGAAAGTGTGCTAATGAACAGCTGACTTTGTGGAACACGAATACGCATGCCTTTCATGTCATCAGAGTTAACGATCTCTTTATTGGTGATCATGTGGCGGAATCCAAACATGTAGTCTGCATTCAATACTTTGATGCCTTTCTCTTCCGCTTTAGTCTTAAGGCCAGCGACGAAATCAGTGTCCATCATCGCTAAGTATTCATTGTAGGTGTTGTACAGCATTGGACCTGCAAGTGCAGCAAAGTCAGGCACGTAATCACCTAGATAAGTCAAATCCTCTACGGCAATCCAGTTGGCACCGTTAACCACTTGTTCCAAGTTATCTTTGTAAACAGGCAATTGGCCACCAGGGAAAACTTTAATGTTTACCGAGCCGTCGGTTCTTTCTCTAATTTTGTCGGTCGCTTTGATAAGTTCTTGTGTTAACAACTCATTTTGAGTGAATACAAGGCTCATATTGATATTGATCGGCTCGTCTTTAGCTTCAGAACCAGCCTTGTCAGCTTCACCACAACCAACAAGCAGCGTCGCCGCCATAATTACTGTACCTAATAGCTTTTTCATTTCTAATCACCTTTTCTTGGCTATCGTTTCTAAATATAGAGGGTGTTATTAAGTTTTCGTAGAGTATGTAAGTGAATTATTGCATTCATATGAACATTAATCCTACCGATTTGAACATTGTGAGTATAAGGTCTCACTATTGTATAAACTCTGTACAACAGCTTTAAGCTAGCTCTCATTTAAAGTAAGCAGATATGGCGGATAGATAATAAATCTGTAATAAAGTAGAGATACTGTTTCCTGAATTTTCAAATGAACATCGAGATTGAATTATGATCACAGGCCACCGCGGTGCCGCTTCTTTAGCACCAGAAAATACGTTAGTCAGTATTGAACAAGCAGCGAAAGCTGGTGCTAAATGGATTGAAATTGATACCCAGTTAAGCGCTGATGGCACCCCAATGGTTTTTCATGATAAGACGGTAAATCGTTGTACCAACGGAACGGGCAATATTGCAGACTTAGATTTAACTGCACTCAAGGCTCTAGATGCTGGCAGTTGGTTTGGTAGCGAGTTCGCGGGGACAACTATTCCTACGTTGAGTGAAGCGCTCGACAAGTGTCTAGAGCTCGATGTGACTTTGAACCTTGAGATCAAAATTTACGACGATAAGGCTATCCAACCTTTAGTTGAGAAAGTCGCGGCACTGATTGAACAAAAGCAGTTCCCTACTGAAAAGCTACTCATCTCAAGCTTCAAAAAGGAGGCACTAAGCCTTTGCCAGCAAATAATGCCAGAGGTTAAAAGAGGCTTTATCTGCGAGGTTTGGAATGATTTCAGCCTCGAGTCACTTAAATCACTCGACCTTTACAGCATTCATATTGACCACCGAATTCTTGACGAGAAAAAGGCCAAAGCAATCAAAGCTTCAGGCGCGGTTCTGAAAATATGGACACTGAACGATCCTCAATTGGCGGCTAAATATTTCAACCTTGGTGTCGATAACATCATCACCGACGTACCAAACCAATTTTAGTGAGCTTCTATGGAACTGAACCATCGTCAGAAAGAAATACTCGCAACGCTTAAGGCTAATCAAGATATACAGATCGACCACTTAGCCGAGCTTTTTTCTGTTACCACTCAAACCATTCGTCGTGATGTAAACCACCTGTGCGAGCAAGGCCTAGCACGAAGAGTGCACGGAGGCGTTAGCTTACCCACAACGCTCACCAACACGAGCTACCGATTCCGTGCTGGTGTTGAGTCAGAGACAAAGGACAGTATTGCGATGGCGGTTGCCGACGCGATACCTGAAGGTTCAACCGTCATGATGGGCATTGGTACGACCGTCACTCGAATTGCGCAGTATTTGTTGGCAAAGCCCGCGTTACGAGTGATCACCAATAACCTACAAGTGGCCCGTATCTTAGAAGCAAACGAGCAAATTGAAGTGTATTTGGCCGGTGGTTTGTTCAGACGAGAACACCAAGACATGGTGGGCAGTAGCGTGGTCCACTTCTTTTCCGATTTTGAAACTGACATTGGCATCTGTGGGTGTGGCTCAGTAACAGACAGTCATTTCGCTATGGAACACGAGCAAGTTGAGGCTGACCTATCCAAATCAATCATAAAGAACAGCCGTGAAAGCTGGCTTGTCGCGGATGCCAGTAAATGGGGACGCTTTGCCGCTCTAAAGGTAGCGTCACTGAATGACTTTGACCGCATATACACGAATAGCAGCCAATTACCTTCGGAGCTAAACATACACTTAGTAGAAGAGAATGCTCATACTTGAATACAACAAAGCCTAGCATCACAGCTAGGCTTTTTTGCTTAAGACAATTGCTCTTAATTAGCGCTACAGACCAACAAAGAAACTGATCACTAGCGCATTAATCAAATCAACAAAGAAACCACATACTAATGGCACCACAATGAATGCTTGTGGGCTTGCGCCATATCGATGAGTTACTGCCGTCATGTTCACAATTGCTGTTGCGGTCGAGCCTAGAGTGATACCACCGAAGCCTGAACATATCACCACAGAATCGTAGTTTCTTCCCATCAAGTAATAAACGACAAACACAGTAAACAACAGGGAAAGCAAGATCTGGATACTCATGACAACAGAGATATAGCCAAACAGTCCATCGAGATCCCAGATACGCAACCCCATCAATGCCATGGTCAAGAACATGCCTAAGCAGATATCAGAGATCATCGCTAAGCCTTTGCGGCCTTGAGCGATTTTCTCTTGTGTACGACGTTTCTTAAACAGTGCGCGACCAACGTTTCCGATTAGGATACCTGCGATCAAACAGCTAACGAATAACGGCAGTTTTAGGCCCATAGAGTCGATAACTTCACTCAAGCTGTAACCCAGCATTAGTGTTAAGTTAAGAATCAACCACGCCCATAGAACGCCGTAGTGACTAAGCTCCGTTTTTGTTTCACTCTCTTGGAATGCACCAACCGTAACCTCTTCTTCGTTAGAAGGGCTTACTTTGTGTTTATTGAGCAGGTAGTTGGCAATCGGGCCACCAATCACACACGCTGCAATTAAACCAACCGTGTTTGAAGCGACACCAAGTTCGAGCGCGTTAGCAATACCAAACTCTTCCACAAACATTGGCGCCCACGCTAACGTTGTGCCTACGCCGCCTATCAAGCTAACAGACCCAGATAGCAAGCCTGCTTTAGGATCCATTCCAAAGCCAGAAGCGACTGCCATTCCGACTACGTTTTGCAACACGATAAAAATGGCAGCAAGACACAGTAGGATGAACAACGGTCGCCCACCTTTAATCAGTGTTTTAATATCCGCTTGTAGCCCGATGCCAGCAAAAAAGTAGAGAAGCAAAAAGTCTCTGACATCTAGGCTAAAGGTGATTTGGATTTCAAAAATATAGTAAAGCGCCGCTACGGTCGCTGCGCAGACAAAGCCACCAATCACAGGCTCTGGCAGTGAATACTTTCTTAATACTTCAGATCGCTCAATCAAACCTTTACCGATAAACAGTAACGAAATCGCGATCGTAAAAGAGAGCATTGGAGAAACTAGGGTTTCTGTCATGAGGCTATGGGTTCCTAATAGTTAGATTATTCATAATATTGCGTACTATTAATAATCTAGATTCAGGCCAAAAAATCAAGCGATTATCGATGATAAAAACATCTAATATGGTTAATTCTGCGACGGTATTAATAGAGATTATAACTATAAAGCAATGATTAAAGGAACGGATATTAGGGAGGTATACAGATGAGGTGGGATATAGAGGCTCTAAAACGAGAAAACCCCAGCATTTCTGCTAGGGTTTTGAATAGTGGTGGAAGGATGGGGATTTGAACCCCAGATACGCTATAAACGTATACTCGCTTTCCAGGCGAGCGCCTTAAGCCACTCAGCCATCCTTCCACAAATTGTGTGTTGAGCATGTCACTCAACGAGGCGCTACTTTATTGATTCTGCTTGCTTTGGTCAAGGGGCATTCTCAAAAAAAGTGCCTTTTTCGGTTTGTTCGATTACAAATTAACTCATTAGATCAAAAACAAACCAAATTTCATTCTTTCGCTGCACTTACGCTTGTTGCTTTTCTTAAGCTTGTTGATAGTAGCCAGGAACTCGAAACCATTTACGACACATATCGAGGAAGTAGCCGTAAAGTACGCCCATACCGCACGAGATAACTGCATTACTGGTGACAGCCGTAACGATCTGGTCGCCTGAAGCACCCACTGCCAACAAAATACCCGCATACACTGGAGACTGGAATAACACGTATGCCATCAAATCAGACAAGTTTTTCATCAATGAGCTTTCTGAAAGTTTTGCACCATTGCGTAAGAACCAATCACGAAAAACGCCATAAGGCCAAGCGATAGCAATGTTTACAGGAATAGATAACGTTCGAGAAGCAAGAGATTGCTCAAACGTCATACCAGAAATAAACACTTCTACGATCATGCCAGAAATAAAACAGAAAACGACCATAGCAAATGTATCCGCAGCTGCGTTTCGAATACAAAATGGACCACGAGACTTCATTGACGACAAACCTAAAATATATCACTGCTTAATTAGTGATTTAGTAACATATAAACAAGGCACATTTGCACCTCACCAGATAATGTCGCTATTAAATCACAAGATTAGTAGTCATACACTCCAAATTAAAAATCAAGTTGTAAATTAACAACCAAAAACCACTTTAAAAGCAGTCACTTTCACCAAAAAATCCAACCAAGGTCAAATATTGGACAGTTCGTCATTTACTTACCGTAATTAAACAACATTTAAGCCATAGGTAGATTTACAGTAATGATATTAATGACATCTTGTGTAGGTGGTGATCCTAAAGCAACCTGCTCTAACGCTTTATCGACTTGTTCAGTAAGTTCCGCGTTGTTCATAGCTTCAACGTGGACACGTAGGCTCTCTAGTGCAAATTGAATCAGTTCTAGGTTGTTGTCTTCTAGCGCCACATACAACGTCACTAACAGCTCTTCAGTGTTATCTTTGTTGCGAAGATCAGGTTTAGGCAGTGACTCGCTTTTACTTTTCGAATCGTGTGGTTTTACGTCTTGGCTTTCGAGCTCATCCGCTTTTACTTCATGGTATTGATAAAGCTTATTTGAATAGCGGAACAAGGCATCATCCAGTTCACGCTCGTCAATCGGCTTAGCAATAATATAATCCACACCTGCCCCCAACATACGCTCACGAGTCTCTTTAAAGACATCAGCCGTACAACCAAACACCAATACCGATGACACATCGCCTATCAAAGCACGAATAGCAGTGGTTGATTCAACGCCATCCATCACAGGCATATGGTTATCCATGAGCACCAAATCAAAGCGCTCAGCAACCACGGCTTGTATCGCAAGTTCACCGTTTTCGACGCTCTTACAGGTAAAGCCTTTACTGCTCATGAAGGCTTCAATGATCACCGTGTTAGTTCGGTTGTCCTCGACGATCAGTACCTTTAAGCCAGAGTAGTCCAACTTCTTATGTGGCAAACTCTCGATTTCTCCTGGCTGACATGGCTGAATCTTCAAGCGAACATCAAAACTCGTGCCTATCCCTTCTTCACTGGTGACGGTAATACTGCCATCCATCAACTGGGCAATTTTCTTCACAATCGCGAGGCCAAGGCCAGTACCGCCAAAACGCCTTGTGGTCGAAGACTCCGCTTGTTCAAACGGTTTAAAAATACGCTTCTGAGCTTCTTTAGAAATACCAATTCCGGTATCACGAACTCGAATGCTCAGATAGGTGTCACTCCCCTCTACAACTTCTTTCAGGTACACCTCAACAAAGCCTCTGGAGGTGAACTTCACCGCGTTGTTCAATAGATTAAACAAAATTTGGCGAAGGCGAGCTTTATCTGAGAAGTACCAACGACCCGAAGTCACCTCAGAGTACACTTTGAATTGAAGCCCTTTCTCGGAAGACAATGTGTAGTAAACACTGTTAATACTGCCGATGATCGAATCAAGCGGGAAACGCGTTTCATCAAGATCCAACCTGCCCTGCTCGATCTTCGAGAAGTCTAAGATCTCGTTGAGTAGAGTCATCATATGATCGCCGGACTCATACAAGCTCTTAAGATGCTTCTCTTGTTCAGAATTTAGAGGCGTTTTTAATAGGATTTGAGCGGTACCCAATACCCCATTCATCGGAGTGCGAATTTCATGTGACAAGGTCGCAAGGAAAGCGGTTTTTGCATTGGTGGATGCCTGAGCTTTAACCTTTTCCGCTTCGAGATAAATGGTCTTTTCGTTGAAGGTTTTAATCAAATGGCCGATTTCGTCATCACTCGGGTAATCCACATCAATGATTTCGCCGGCTTTCGAGCTATCAACCTGTGCTGCAATCCTTGTGATTGGACTAATCAAATAACGGTTCAATAAGTAATACCCCGCCATGACACAAAGTAGCAATAGCGGAACAATACCGCCTTCAATGCTCATCACCTGACGAAACACTTCGTCTTCTACTCGTGATTTGGAGTTCACCACATCCACTTGCCAGCCGAAATCACCAAATTGATTGCTACTGATGTAAATGCCTTCAACGAGATTAAAGTTATGCGAAACCAACACTTGGTTAAGCTTATCTCTGAGCGTAATGCCAAGGTTGTATTCTTCGGCGTGGTTCTTGATAAAACCAAGCAGCTCTTCGAGCGAGAGATCCACCGTGGCAACACCGGCAAAAGTACCGTCGTAATAATAAGGGGAAGACGCCGTAATCATTCGAACGTGTGTGTATGGGTCGATATACACATCGCTCCAAGAGATCGTTCCTTGTTTTTTGTTGACGACAGAGGTGTACCAATACTCTTCTTGATAAGGGGCATTTTTGGGGTTGTTGTAAGAATATATCTGGTCGATTATTCCATCGTCGGCTTTATTAAAAAAGTAACTGTTGAGAAGCTTTTTAGAATCAAGCGCATAAGGTTCGGGCCAAATACCGGCACTGACAATCGTATCGTCGCTCGCCGCCAACATGGACTTAAAGAGCGGAATAACATCATCACCGTTACGATGCGCTTGAGCAAACCCAACGAGACTGTCTACGAAGCCTCGAGAACTACTGAGTGGCTCTGTAATCAATGCGGATAACAGTTGCGTACGCAAGTCGAGGTTTTGTTGTAATTTGGCGCGCACAGGGGATTCTACGACGTAATACGTCACACTACCGACAATGGCAATAAACATCGCAAGGTATAATCCAAGCGCTACCATGCTTTTTTTCTTTAAAGACGACCGTATCTGCATAATTCTTTTATTGTTTTCTTTTCTGTTAAACCTAGTGTTTATCATCCATGACATCAAGCCTTTTTAGATTGAAGCTTGATTGGCACAAGTTCATTGGTACTATAAGCGCAAATATGTTCCCTTTTACGGTACCTCACTTTGACTTTACAAGATATTCTTGCGCTTCCAGAGTTGGAAGGAAAGCTAATCACAGAACACAAAACAATGGGCTTTGTCACTGCAATGGCAGCGGCACCGAATGTGTTAACCCCGCATGAGTGGCTACCGTTCTTATGGGGTGGCGAAGAAGTCGCACCTTTTACGGATGGTGAACAGCTAGAAAGCTACATTGAAGTTATCATCGAGCTTTGGAATAAAACCCGCCCAGAACTGATTGAAGGGACTTGGGTTTGGCCTGAAGCTTGTCAATTAGACGACGAAGAAGTGGTGAACACTGCCGCTCGTGATTTTTGTGAAGGCTTGCTTCAAGGCTGGCAGATTGCTCGCGACGATTGGGAAACACTAATGCCTGAAGAGAGCGAAGATAACGCACTCGTTGGCGGTGTCCTGCTGTCACTGAGCATGCTTTACGATCCAGAAACGTCAATTGCTACGCTTGCAGAGCAAGGCATCGAAGGCCTAGAGCAGTTCGAAGAGATCTTTAACGCTGTTCCTGTGATGCTTTGCGGACTAACGCAGCGTGGCATTGCACTGGCTGAAGCTCAATAACAGTTAGCTTTATACAAGCCAAAAGGCCTCATTATGAGGCCTTTTTTAGTTTTCAGACGAAATAAAATAGTCGCTTTAGAAGCCTTTCCAATCGAAGTCATCAATTCGCTCATCAGCAATATAAAACAGCTTAGTGCCACTGCTGACCACTTGATCTAACTCTGGGTTGAGTTCAATACCGCGCCCCGTATCAATGGCGATCAGAGTTGCTTGATACTTCTCTTTAAACACTGAGAAAATAGGCGCGACGGTGACAGACTCAGCGTCTTCAGGGAAATACGTTGAATACTGTGTCATGCCTCTTGTTGAGCTCAATAATTCTTGGTGAAGCGCACTGGAACCTGGGTCTACCGCAGCCTTTGCTAGCATCTCAGCACCCACCGCTGGAATACATTCTGAGTTAGGGCAATGCTTGTGTAACAAATCGCTCAGCGCTTCATCTTTAAAGTAAACAAGAAGGTGCGCTTTAGGGTTTCGGTTGGCACAGTAAAGCGCCGCAGATAACGTAATGTCGTCTTCTGGGTTATCAATCAGGATGCAACTTGCAGACTCAATGCCCGTTTTCTCCATCTCTTTGCCATCGGTGTAGCTGTTTACTTTGACGAAATTGATTTCACCGGGTAACGGGTTCTCGATATCTGAACGCGTACATAGCACGATTGGTCGTTTACCCGTTTCTTCGTGTTGTAGCATGCGGATGAGATGAATGGTTCTTTGCTCATTCCACCCCAACATCAAAATGTGGTTGTCCACTCTAACTCTCCTTTTTCCTAGCAAGCCCGCTCGCCAATATTCAACACCTTCTGTCGCCACTTTACCGAGCAACGCAGCAAAAAGGCTCAACCCGCCTGGAATCACAAATAGAATAACGATCCACTGCCCCGCTACCGTGGTCGGTGATAAATCACCATAACCAACCGTAGAAGCCGTCACCACCAAGTAGTAAGCGAATACGGTAACCGAACTGGTTAAATCTGTTTCACCCGCCAAATACAGCATCGACCACGATAAAGCGATGTAGCCAAGAAAAGTGAACAGTAAGTTTTTGCCATTCAAAACAAAGATGTTTGCTTTGATCCAGCGTTTGAGTTGTAACCAGATTATCATTCGAGCCTCTAATCTTTTCCTCTTACTTACATGCTAGAAAAAATACGCGATATCAACAAGATGTATCATCAGAAAAAGATACATGACCACAAGATTGATATTGGCGGCCTATACGCAGATACAAAAAAACCAGCACTATTGGCTGGTTTTTTTATTGGTTAGATAAAAGAACGACTTACGCGTTACCTTTTACCTGCACATTTAACTGCTCTGCAAAATCTAGCATGCGGTTCAATGGAATAAGAGACTTCACGCGTAATTCGTCAGAAACGAAGATTTCGTGTTGCTCACCACCATTCTCAAGCGCGTTTTCAATCGCTTCAAGGCCGTTCATTGCCATCCAAGGACAGTGTGCGCAGCTACGACACGTTGCACCAACACCCGCTGTCGGCGCTTCAATCAGCTCTTTTTCAGGAACCAATTGCTGCATCTTGAAGAAGATGCCTTTGTCTGTCGCAACAATCATCTGTGGATTAGGCAGCTCTTTTGCTTTCTTGATCAGTTGGCTTGTTGAGCCTACAGCGTCAGCCAGTTCAACCACGCTTGCTGGTGATTCTGGGTGAACCAAGATAGCCGCTTCTGGGTATACCGATTTCATTTTCTTCAAAGCATCAGCTGAGAACTCATCATGAACGATACACTCACCTTGCCAAAGCAACATGTCAGCGCCAGTTTGATTTGCGATGTAAGAACCTAGGTGACGGTCTGGCCCCCAAATAATGGGTTTGCCTTCAGCGTCTAGGCTTTCAACGATTTCTAAAGCGATGCTCGACGTAACTACCCAGTCTGCACGAGCTTTAACAGCTGCAGAGGTGTTCGCGTATACAACCACAGTGTGGTCAGGGTGAGCATCACAAAATTCTGTAAATTTGTCAGCTGGGCAGCCAAGATCAAGCGAACATTCAGCTTCAAGTGTTGGCATTAAAATGCGTTTTTCAGGAGTAAGAATCTTTGCAGACTCACCCATGAAACGAACACCAGCGATGATCAAAGTGCTTGCTGAGTGACGGTTACCGAACTTAGCCATCTCTAATGAATCGCCAACGAAACCACCAGTTTCTTCTGCCAGAGCCTGAATTTCAGGATCGGTGTAGTAGTGTGCAATTAGAACTGCATCTTTTTCTTGAAGTAGTTTTTTGATGTTTGCGATGTGGGCCTGTTTCTGAGCGTCGCTCAATGGAACTGGCTTAGGCGGAAACGGGTAAACTGTATCGATTTTATCTAGTATATGACTCATTGCTCTTGCTCTACGCAACTTCTTCCGAGAATCCGAGTATTCTACACAGGACAGCGATTGGGATCAAAAAGGATTGGTTGCAAGCGGTGACTAGCTAATGCTTAAAACGCATAAACAAGGCGATGTGTTGTCATCACTAGCAAGAGAAGTAAACACTAAACGGAAGTGAACAGGTATAAAAAAGAGGCGCCTAAGCACCCCTATTTTGGTTATAAGTGGGTTTTGGCCACTTTAGCCGAAGCACTGTTTGGGTGCTCGGTTACGACTTGTTGGTAATATTTCTTAGCTTGCGTCGCGTTGTTGTTGCGCGCTGCTATGTCACCAAGCTTAACCAGTGCATCTGCTCGCTTGTTTGAGTCTTTGTACGACACAACAGCAGCGAAGCTCTTCACGGCTTCTTTATCTTGCTTCTTAGCGAAATAAAGCTGACCTAACCAGTAATGTGAGTTAGGTGTGAAGGTAGAATCTGGGAAGTCTTTTTGAAACTTTTGGAATGCAGCGATAGCACCCGTGTAGTCTCGTTGCTTTAGAATCATATCTACAGCATTTTGATAAGCAGTTTGCTCATCCACATCAGTACTGAACGTACCAGAAGCGTCTTTAGAGCCTTCGCTCGCCGCCACTGCTACCGTTGCTGTTCCTGCTGCTTTCACCTCGCCTCTTACGCGATCCAGTTCAATGAACAGTTCACGCTGACGCTCTAGCATTTGCTTCATATCGTAGCTGTTTCGTTCCAGATCACCACGAAGTTCACTGATCTCCAGTGCCATGTCGTCGATTTGCTGTTGCATTTGAAGCTGAACGAGATTGCGATTTTGAAGCAGGCGCTCTAAACGCTCAATATCTGATTCGTTAGATGCTGATCGAGAGGAAGATGATGAATTGGTTGCGGTGCTATTGAGATCGGATACTGGAGCTGGTGCAGCGAACGCGGTGTTCGCTGCACTTGCCAGTAACGAAAGCAAAATGACTCGCTTTGTGTTACTGAACATGAGGCAATTCCTCAATTATATAGTCTACTAAAATTAGTAAACTAGTACTGCGCGACGGTTTTTAGCGTACACATCTTCAGATTGACCTAGAAGAAGTGGCTTCTCTTCACCGTAGCTTACGATAGAGATTTGGTCAGCTTGAACACCTAGAGCTTGTAGGTATTTCGCTACAGCTTGTGCACGACGCTCGCCAAGTGCGATGTTGTACTCAGGAGTACCGCGCTCATCAGCGTGACCTTCGATAGTAACGTTCATGTCAACGTTCTTAACTAGGTATGCTGCGTGAGCTGCTAGCATTTCTTCGTAATCGCCAGCGATAGTAGAGTTATCGAATGCGAAGTAGATTGTTTGAGTTTCACGTAGCGCTTGCTCTTTAAGCTCTTGCTCAGACAGTTGACCGTTAGCGTCAATTGGCGTTACAACAGTTGTGTCTACATTGCCTTCTGAACCTGAAGTTGTTTGGTTGCTTTCAGTACCAGATGTTGCAGATGTTGCTTCATCAGTTGAGCTACATGCCGTTACTGCCATCACTGGTAGTGCAATCATCAAGCCTTTAAGAACTTTGTTAAGTTGCATCTTTTTTTCCTTACGTTATCAAACTTAGTTTCTACAGCGACTAAGAGTGCTATAGATAGTTAAATGCCACAATAGTTAACACTATCAATAGCTAAAAGAATATGTAATTTTCCCTAGAGGAACGGTGACCATGCAGGCGCTCTTACGCGTCCGTTAGTTGCCGGTAATCTAGCTTTAAAACGTCCATCGATAGAAACCATCGATAGTACATTTGTTTTGTTGTAAATAGAGCTATAGATAACCATACCTCCATTCGGTGCAATACTTGGAGACTCATCTAACAATGTTTTTGTTAGTACCTGAACCGCACCGGTTTCCAAATCTTGCTTAGCCAAGTTAAAACCTGAGTTGCTGCGATTCACCATGATCATGAATCGACCATCAGGAGTGATCTGGCCACCTAAGTTTTGGCTACCTTGCCAAGTAATACGAGAAGTCGAATTATTGGACAAATTTACATTATAAATCTGTGGTTTACCACCACGATCCGATGTGAAAATAAGAGACTTGCCATCTGGGTGCCAGAATGGTTCAGTATTATTCGAACGGCCGCGGGTAATTTGAGTCAGCTTACGGCTAGCAAGGTCAAGTGTGTACACCTGAAGGCTGCCCGTTTTCGACAATACCAATGCCAATGTTTTACCATCTGGCGAGAATCTTGGCGCACCATTGTGACGAGGGTATGACGTCACTTTCTCACGTTCACCCGTGTAAATATTCATGATGAATATTTCAGCTTGGCCATTCTGGAAGCTCACATAAGCTAGCTTTTTGCCGTCTGGTGACCATGCTGGAGACATGAGAGGCTGCTTAGAACGAAGTACTAAACGCTCGTTAAAGCCATCGTAGTCAGCAACACGAAGTTGATACGGGTACTTGTCTTTATCGTTCACTACCACGTAAGAGATACGAGTTAAGAACGCGCCTTTCTCACCAGTTAGCTCTTCATACACTAGGTCTGAGATACGGTGTGCGTACTCTCTCAAGCGATTACCAGGAACCGTAGCCTTCTTATTGAATAGAACGTGATCTTTAGAAAGCACTAATTGGCCTTCATCACTCAGCGCACGACTTTGTCCTTTGGTCAGTTGACCACGAACAATGTCGATCAATTGGTAATTCACCACATACTGCCCTTCGGCATTTTTAGTGATACTACCGGTAAGCAATGAGTCAACACCTAGGTTAGTCCAAGCATCAAAGTTAACCTCAGTTTCGCTGTAAGGCGTTTGAGGCATTTTGCTTGTCGCAACTGGGCTGAATTTACCACTGCGCTGTAAGTCAGAAGCGATAACCGCTGATACATCGTGTGGCAATGGCTCTGAGCCTTCCCAACGGAAAGGTACAATAGCGATAGGTCTTGCAGAGTTAATACCGTCTGTAATAACCAGCTCCAGCGCTGCATGTGCAAACTGGCTGCTTGTAGCTATTAAGAAAACAAAACTCAGTAATAGTTTCTTTAACACAAGTTCGTCCTTTTACTCTGGTGATACAGTTAAGTTAATGTCTTTCAGTGAGTTCACAATGTCTGGGTCTTTAGGCAACGGGTAAGATTGTACTTGTGCCACCGCACGCTTGGTTGCTGCACATAAACGGCTATCGCCATCTAAGATACTCAAACTACCCAATATCGCGTTAGAGCCCGTTGGAATCAGCTTAAGGTTCACTCGACATGAGCGTCCTCGATAGCTGTCTTCTAACAACAGGTTCTGTTGAATCAGTTGGGTATAGATAGCCCCGTAACGTTGCGCTTCATCAGTGATAAATTGTTGTCTTGCTGAAGAGTTTTGAGTCGCTTCCGTTTCAAGCCCAGCAAAGATATCGTTCAATGCGGCTTCTTGTTGTTTACGCTCTTTTTCTGCTTTTGCTGCAGCTTCTTTTGCCTTACGGGCTTTCTCTGCTGCGGCTGCCGCTTCTTTCTCTTTCGCTATGCGTTGCTTTTCCGCGAGTTCAGCGGCTTCTTTCTCTTTACGAGCTTTGTCTGCTGCCTCTTTCGCTGCTTTTTCTTTTGCCACGCGTTCTTGTTCAGCTTTTGCGATTGCCGCTTCTTTGGCTTTACGCTCGTTCTCGGCTTTCACTAACGCAGCTTCTTTTAGCTTACGGTCAGCTTCGGCTTTAGCGGCTTTCTTTTGCTCTTGCTGTAAACGCGCTTCTTCAGCTTTGCGTTGTTTCTCTTTCTCAACTCGACGCTTTTCAGCTTCACGAGTTGCTTTAGCTTCTTTCGCTTGCTGTTCTTTTAGCTTGCGAATATTTTCTTCTTCAGCTTTACGATTCTTTTCAAGTCGTTCGCTTTCACGTCTGAGTTTGTCAAGACGCTCTTGCTCTTTCTTGCTTGCCGCTTCTCTTTGTTGACGAATTTGTTGAGCTTGCTGGCGAACCAACTGAGGATCAATCACCACTGCTTGAACCATCTGCCCTGTAGGCTTTGGCTCTGACATCGTGAAATCCGCCCCCCAAATGAGCGCAACGAATAAAATGACGTGCAGCCCAAGAGAAATAAGAAGCGGTGATCTGAAATTATTGGATTTTTTATTATTCGCTTTCATGAATGCTACGGAGCTATTCCCTTATATCCGTTAAAAGGCCAACCTTTGGCACACCTGCACGGCTTAATTCATCAAGTAATAAAACCACTTCAGCGTATGGCGTTGCGGCATCACCACCAACCGCCACTGGAGAGTTTGGCTTCAGAGACAACTCGGCTTTCACACGGACGATAATATCTTCCATTGATAAGCCACGCTGTACTTCTTCGTCATTAACGCTCAAGCCAAGTTCACCGTCTTTGTTCACTTCAACGATGATGAAACTTGCATTGTCGTCACCCAGTAGGTCTTGTGCCGATTTAGCCGTTGAAGCCTGAGGCAATTCAACGTCAACGCCTTGAGTAACAAACGGCGAAGTCACCATAAAAATGATCAGCAAAACAAGCATGACGTCGATGTAAGGTACAACGTTAATCTCTGCTGTCATTTTGCGTTTTTTAGGTTGGTATCCAGCCATCTATTATTCCCTGCCAGCCATCGCTTGACGGTGAAGAATACTGTGAAACTCTTCAGAGAAAGTCGCGTAGTTGTGTTCTAGCTTGCCTACTCGGCTGCTGAAGCGGTTGTACGCCATTACCGCTGGAATCGCAGCGAATAGACCCATTGCTGTTGCGATCAGTGCTTCTGCAATACCAGGAGCAACCATTGCGAGCGTCGCTTGCTTCACTTCACCTAATGCGATGAATGAGTGCATGATGCCCCAAACCGTACCAAATAGGCCGATGTATGGGCTGATAGAGCCAACGGTCGCCAAGAAAGGTAAGTTAGTTTCTAGTTCATCAACCTCACGAGCAACGGCAACGCGCATCGCACGGCCAGTGCCTTCCATAATGAAGTCAGGTGATGTTGCATTCGATTTACGAAGGCGAGCGAACTCAGTAAAGCCTGCGTAGAAAATTTCTTCAGTACCAGAAAGCTCGTCTTTGCGTTTGTTGCTCTCTTGGTACAGTTTTGCAAGATCAACGCCTGACCAAAATTTGTCTTCAAACACTTCTGTTTGTTTAGAAGCTTGAGATAACACTTTACTTCTTTTTATGATCATCGCCCAAGAAACAACAGACATGCCCATAAGAGTCAGCATGACCATCTTAACTAGTAAACTAGCTTCTAAAATTAGGCCTAAGATTGAGATTTCAGCAGTCACTATTCGTTAGCTCCGTGAGAATAAATGTTGGCATTGCTTTGGGTTTCATTTTTTGATTATCGATACATGCTACCTTAACCATTGCTTTACACAATGCCTTGCCATCAGGATTTACGATCTCTTGACAGAAGACCAAGGTAGCTCGCTTCAACTCGTAAATATTTGTAATGACTTGTAAAGAATCATCAAGACGCGCGCCTTGAATAAAATCAATGTCCATATGTCGGACTACAAAACCGATGTTTTGTTCTAACAATACTTGCTGAGAAACGCCAATTGAGCGCAACATCTCAGTTCGAGCGCGTTCGAAAAACTTAAGATAGTTTGAATGGTATACAACGCCACCCGCATCGGTGTCTTCGTAATACACAGTCACTGGCCACGTAAATAGCTTAGATAATCCCTGCAATTTGCTACCACAATCCAAAACGATAAAGATCTCACTATAACCTAACTCCTTATCATTAATAGTATATCGCTGTGAATTTTTTGATTTAATAGACGAAAAAAAAGGCCATCTGTATAAGATGACCTCTTTTTGGCTAAAAACCCAACAAGTATAAAGGTTCACGTCGTTATGAACCTAAATCTTCTGCCTTTTATAAAAGGCGCAACACCGTTAGGTAGAGCAAAATTGTGAGTGAAACATATGGGCTAAACAGTAGCTGCCACATCCAAGCTCTTGGCTTAAATCCGATACCGTAAACCATGCTTGAGCATACTGCCCAAATAAACATTGGTCCGATGATCGCGTTAAAGCCACCGATGCTTGTCGCATACGCTTCAGGATCCCACATCACTAAACCCACATGCATGAAACCCAATACTAGGGCTAAGGCTCTAAGCAGAGTCTTATCCATTGGTTGATGCAGCTTAGCGATTTGCTCTGCGAGATTACTCACTGTCTTTGTCCATCATTTCTGAATGCTCTAGCCATAGAGCATTGATGATGCCGAATGCACATGCTAGAAGTACACCCAAAATCCATGCGAAATACCACATAAAATTTCTCCTAAGTTATTTAACTTCTAGCTTAGTAAGCTGAAACGTCGTTATCTTCGATGTGTTTCTTATCTAGACGACCGAACATTTTGTAGTATGTCCAAGTTGTGTAGCCAAGAATCACAGGAACCATTACCGCCGCAACGACAGTCATAAGACCAAGCGTTAGCTCACTCGCTGTTGAATCCCACATAGTCAAGCTTTGGTTAGGGTTCAGGCTTGATGGCATTACGAATGGGAACATTGCAAAACCAGCCGTTAGAATAACACCAGCGTTCGATAGGCTTGAGAACAAGAATGCGAAACCACCACGCTCAAAGCGAGATGCAATCACAGCAAGCAGTGGCATTGCTACACCAAGGATCGGCGCAGCCCACATTGCTGGATAAGTTTCGAAGTTTGTCATCCAAGCACCCACTTGAAGTGATACTTCTTTGTTTAGTGGGTTTGAGTCAGCAAACGTATCGATAGTGCTCGTAATTACATAGCCTTCGATAGATTGAACCCAGAAACCACCAATAACGAATAGAGCAATAGCAATTAGGCCAGTGATCTGAGCAACGTTACGAGCACGAGCGTGCAGCGCTTCTGTTGTCTTCATTTGAAGCCATGTTGCACCTTGCATCACGAACAACATCAGAGCCAACACACCACATAGCAATGCAAACGGATTTAGCAGAGCGAAGAATGTGCCGTGGTACTTAGACATCATTAGATCGTTAAGGTCAAATGGAACACCTTGTAGTAGGTTACCAAATGCTACACCGAAGATGATTGGCGGAACTGTGCCACTAAAGCAAAGTGCGTAGTCCCACGTTTTACGCCATTTTGGGTCTTCGATTTTAGAACGGTAATCAAGTGCAAGTGGTCGTAACCAAAGCGCTGCTAACGTCGCGTACATTGCGAAGTAGAAGCCAGAAAACGACGTTGCGTAAACCAGTGGCCAAGCTGCGAACAGTGCACCACCAGCCGTGATCAACCAAACTTGGTTACCATCCCAGTGAGGGGCGATCGTATTCAGCATGATACGACGTTCAGTGTCACTCTTACCGATAACCGGTGAAAGTGCTGCAACACCCATATCAAAGCCATCTGTTACTGCGAAACCTACCAGTAATACACCAATTAGGATCCACCAGATGAGTCGTAAGCTTTCGTAATCAAACATTAATATTCCCTCACTTATACTTCAACTGAACGGCTAACTTTGTCTTCAACAGAGTTATCGTTTTGTTCGAAGTGGTAACGGCCTGTCTTCAAGCTACTTGGACCTTTACGTGCGAATTTCAGCATTAGGTAAACTTCTGCAATCAGGAACACTGTGTACAGTGCCAGGATAGCGAATAGAGAAGTCCATAGCTGTTCAATAGTTAGTGCTGATGCAGCAACGTTAACCGGTAGGATTTCACCAACCGCCCATGGTTGACGACCAAACTCAGCAACGAACCAACCTGCTTCAATCGCAATCCAAGGTAGTGGGATTGAGAATAGTGCTGCTTTAAGTACCCATGGTTTCTGTTCGATCTTCTGACGACACGTTTGAACAAACGCCGCACCGAATACAAACAGCATGATGAAGCCACAAGCAACCATCAGACGGAATGACCAGAATAGAGGCCAAACTGTTGGGATAGAATCATCCGCAGCCATTTGGATTTGATCTTCTGTTGCGTCAACAACGTTGTCTGTGTAGCGCTTAAGAAGTAGACCGTAACCTAGGTCACCTTTCACTTCGTCGAACGCTGCCATGTTTTCTTCAGACTTATCGCCTGCACGTAGTTTTTCTAGAAGTTCGTAAGCGTACATACCAGTACGGATACGATCAACGTGATCATCACGTAGGTCACGCAAGCCCGTTACTTCTTTATCAAGAGAACGCGTCGCAATGATACCCATTACGTAAGGGATCTTAATTGCGTAGTCAGTATCCATTGTTTCTTGGTTAGGAATACCAAAAACAGTAAATGCTGCTGGTGCTTCTTCCGTGTGCCACTCTGCTTCTACCGCAGCGAGCTTCACTTTCTGAACTTCACCAAGCTCGTAACCAGATTCATCACCTAGTACGATTACTGACAAGATCGCCGCCATACCGAAAGATGCTGCAATCGCGAAAGAACGACGAGCAAAGGCAAGGTCACGACCTTTAAGAATGTAGTATGAGCTGATACCAAGGATGAACATCGCACCCGTTGTGTAACCAGACGCTACTGTGTGTACGAATTTAACTTGCGCTACTGGGTTTAGTACAACTTCAGCGAAGCTCACCATTTCCATACGCATGGTTTCAAAGTTAAATTCCGCACCCACTGGGTTTTGCATCCAGCCGTTTGCTACCAAGATCCAAAGCGCAGAGAAGTTAGAGCCTAGTGCTACTAACCAAGTTACCGCTAAGTGTTGACGCTTTGACAGTCTGTCCCAACCGAAGAAGAAAAGGCCAACAAAAGTAGACTCTAGGAAGAATGCAACAAGCGCTTCGATAGCTAGCGGAGCACCAAAGATGTCGCCAACATAGTGAGAATAGTAAGACCAGTTAGTACCAAACTGGAACTCCATGGTTAAGCCTGTCGCTACACCAAGAGCAAAGTTAATACCAAACAATTTACCCCAGAACTTGGTCATGTCCTTGTAAATTTGCTTGCCAGTCATTACATAAACAGACTCCATGATGGCAAGTAGAAATGCCATACCTAAAGTCAGTGGAACAAATAGGAAGTGATACATCGCTGTAAATGCAAACTGCAATCGCGACAGATCAACAACATCAATCATGGTAACTCCTTTGTGTCGGCTGAATGACACTTGTGTGATTATTCACCTCAAAAATCCATGTTAAAACAATTTGTAGAATTGTTATTACAACTTGAAATTTGTAGCAAAAACGTACCGTTATAGTTAGATTATTGTTAAGCATAAGCTAATATAGCTGGCGCTAATATTACTGGTAAAATCAGTATGTTTCAAAAGGTTTATGGGAGAACCCTGCGTTGATTTGTATCAAATTTATTCGTGCAAAATAGGGTTAATTTTGTACAATTATGATTAAAATCACACCAATTCGGCTTGTCTTAATAACACTGCATGATAGCTGTGACAAAACCTCAGCACACCATCAACATTCAAGTCACAACTACCCATAAAGTATTAACAAGAAATATGACAACTTATTTCAATTTTTGTTAGCCAAATCAAACCTGAAATCAAAGTTTTCATTTTTGAACAGCCCTATTTGAGTTTTATAGCGACTCGCGCAAAGAGTTGTTATTCAGTAAAATGCAAAAAACCCCAGTGCTTATGCAACTGGGATCTTTAAAAATGAATAAATTAGCGATTGGAGGGTTTATCTATTCCAAAGTGTAAATACGCTCTGTCAGTGGTGATTCGACCTCTTGGCGTTCTTTGTAGATAACCTTGCTGTATCAAATAAGGCTCTAACACATCTTCAATGGTGTCTCTCTCTTCACCAATCGCGGCTGCCATGTTATCGATACCCACTGGACCGCCACCAAACTTCTCCATAATTGCGAGTAGAAGCTTTCTATCCATGTAGTCGAAACCTTTAGCATCGACATCCAACATGTTAAGCGCTTTATCGGCAACCTCTGGACAGATATGGCCATCCCCTTTCACTTCCGCATAGTCGCGAACGCGGCGCAGTAAACGGTTAGCAATACGAGGTGTACCACGAGCACGACGAGCAACTTCCAATGCGCCTTCAGACTCCATAGATAAACCTAAGCAATCGGCACTACGCTGAACGATGTTTTGCAGGTCTTCAACTTTGTAGTACTCAAGACGCTGAGTAATACCAAAACGGTCACGCAGCGGAGACGTCAGAGAACCAGCACGAGTCGTCGCGCCAATCAAAGTGAAAGGTGGAAGATCTATCTTGATTGAGCGCGCCGCAGGGCCTTCACCAATCATGATGTCCAGTTGGTAATCTTCCATCGCTGGATACAACACCTCTTCAACCACAGGGCTTAAACGGTGGATCTCATCGATGAACAGCACATCATTTTCTTCAAGGTTGGTCAGCAATGCCGCCAAATCACCTGCTTTCTCTAATACAGGCCCTGAAGTGGTACGAATGTTAACGTCCATTTCATTGGCAACGATATTCGCCAAGGTGGTTTTACCCAAGCCAGGAGGACCAAATATCAATAGATGATCGAGCGCCTCGTTACGTAGTTGAGCTGCTTTGATGAAGATTTCCATCTGACCACGAACGTGATCCTGACCTTGATAGTCGGCTAATGCTTTCGGTCTTATCGCGCGGTCAATAACATCTTCATCTTTAAAGACCGGATTATCAGGAGCAATGAGGCGATCAGCTTCAATCATAGAGGGTTCCAATTTAAGAGTGTTAACTCTGTTATCTTTAAGTCTTGCTTAGTCGCTCACCAATAGTGGAGCACATGAATACTAAGCATATTCTAACGAGATAGTACTCGCTATAGATAAACGTGATGCAATACTGAGCTTATATCGCGATTTAGGTTTTAATTAAACCATCGACTTCAAGGCATCACGAATCAGTTGTTCGCTTGTCATGCCTTCTTTAGCCACTTGAGAAACAACCTTAGAAGCTTGAGTGGGCTTGTAGCCTAATGCAAGTAGTGCACTTACCGCTTCTTCTTCAGCGTCATGAACCGTTGGCATAGAGTCAATCGGTGCTGCATCCGTTGCAGGCGTAAACAAGTCTCCTGCGCCCCATCCTTTCAGGCGGTCTTTCATTTCAACAACAAGACGTTCTGCGGTTTTCTTACCGACACCCGGTAGTTTCACTAGTGTAGAAATATCTTCACGTTCAACACTCTGAACAAACTGACTCGCCGTCATACCTGAAAGGATACCAAGGCCAAGCTTAGGACCAACACCATTCGCTTTAATGACTTCACGGAACAGCGCGCGTTCTTTAACTGTGTTGAAGCCGTAAAGCAGTTGTGCATCTTCACGAACAACAAAGTGAGTGTAGATAATTGCCTCTTCGCCAACGTTTGGTAATTCATAAAAACAGCTCATTGGCATTTGAACTTCATAGCCAACGCCACTCACTTCAATTAATAACTCTGGTGGCTGTTTTTCTATTAATGTACCGCGTAGACGTCCGATCACAATTCACTCTCTTGGTGGAATATAATTTGAGGGACAGAATATAAAAGAACTGGATGCTTATCCAGTTCTTTGTGTTTATTCGGGTGATTTATTTACGCTTGTTTGGCTTGTGAAACCACGTTATTTAGGCTTTCGACCAGCTCTTTGACAGAGGTAACATGTCCTGTGAGTTCAGAACCATAATTGGCCACTAACCCTGAAACAGATTTAGTTTCCGCGACACTTTGCGCCACTTCTGAACTCGCGAGATCGAGCTCTTTCAAGGAATTCATCTGCATCGCCATAATGTTGGTCAGCTGATTGACGTCAGTCGAGATAGTTTGAACCTCGGAGATGATGCCGTTCATCTCATTCGCAGTCGTCTCAATAATCGCTCGTCCATGCTCCACTTCGTCTTTACTGCGGTCCAACAGGGTTCGAATTTCTATTGCGGAATGACTGCTTTTCGCCGATAACTCTCTCACTTGGTCGGCAACTACCGCAAATCCTCTTCCCTGTTCTCCTGCGCGAGCCGCTTCTATGGCCGCATTTAATGCCAACAAATTAGTTTGTTCAGCAACCGACGTAATCAGATCCGCGACCTTCATGATCTCTTGGTTGCTTTGAATAATTTGGCTGATTGCACTGGTCGAGGCCTCAAGTGACTCAGAACTTTTTTGAGCTTTGGTGCCAACGGCTTCGCTGCGCTCTTTTAGTTCACCCACAAATGAATTAGATTCCTCGATGCCTTGTGTCATCTGATGCAGTTGTTGGCTCATCTGTTCTGCCGCACTCGCTTGGGATTCACAATTTATGTTCAACACCTCGACTTGACCATGTAAGTCTTGTGACTGTTGTTCTAGATGAACAGAGACACCCTGTAAGCTTTCTGAATTCGAATTGGCTTGGTCTAGCACAACCGATAAGCGCGCTTCACTTTGAGTTGCTTGATTGGCAACCTGCTGGCTTTCTGAAATCGCTTCTTCCGCTATTTCGATTGCGATCTCTTTTTGCTTCGCGGTAAACGCTTGAGCAATGCAAATCACCACCAACGGCATGATCACACCAGACCAGGTTTCAACCACCACCGCTTCAGGAGTAAGTACTAACTGCGGAAATTCAAAGCCATTAAGGTGAGCCGACGTCATCACCAATGAAACCCCGATCACTAACCCACTCCATACCAAGGCGACAATGCGTGTTCCTGACAAGAAAAAAGCGACCACTAACAAAGGCACCCAATAAGCCTGTGTTGACGCCACCACACCACCGCTTTGATAGATAATATTGAGGGCGTGTACCGCCATCCCCACAAAGCCAAAATTGAGAGCAAGACTGGGCTTACTGGTAACACGCAACAGCAGTGCAGAGATCAGTTCGAACACGATAAGGAACACAGATGTGGCGATCAGAAGTTGCTCTTCGTGCTTGGTCCATTTGATTAAGCTGTAGACACCCACAAAGAAGGCGATAAAGGTAAAGAGTAATAAGATATCGGCTTGTCTGACTTCGTTGTTACTCCACCCATTACTTTTGGGTAAAAACAGCGCGCGCCACAGCTTGATAGGGTTCATCAGTGATCATCCTTGATTAACTTGTTAGACCTCCGACCAATGTTAATAACATGTTAAATGATACGCAATGTTATTATCTGGGTTCTGTTCGAAAGATCTCATTTCATCAAGGATTTAGCAGCGTAGTGTTTTGATATGAGCCAAACAGGGCGTGAGGCTCATCGATGGAATAGGTCTAAAGGCTGTATGTTAGGAGCTTACAAGAGAATGAGAATTAACGGTAACGCCCTTTTCTTGCACCCGTTGCTTTACCCGCAAGCGCTATCAAAGTTTTATTGGTGTTGGCGTGAGTGATCGCTACGCCTAGAGCATCGGCAGCATCGGCCTGTGGTTTAGCGGGTAACTTAAGCATGCTCATCACCATGTTCTGAACCATAGACTTGTCCGCACCACCATTACCCGTCACTGCTTGCTTAATTAAACGAGCCGCGTATTCATGAACAGGCAAATCCGCATTTACAGCCGCTACGATCGCGCTGCCCCTAGCTTGCCCAAGCTTAAGCGCTGAGTCTGCATTCTTAGCCATGAAGACCTGCTCTATCGCAAACACATCCGGTTGGAACTGAGTAATAATTTCGCTCACACCTGCATAGATCTGCTTGAGTCGACCCGGCAACTCTTTTTCTGAGGTGCGAATGCAACCACTCCCTAAGTAATATAGGTGGCGGCCATTTTGATGAATAACACCGTAACCGGTAATGCGTGAGCCAGGGTCAATCCCTAAGATAATAGACATAACTTCAAATACTGATTATTTATACATGCTTTATGAGCTTAGTATATCGAACGCAAAAAAAAATGCCCGTCAAATTAACGGGCATTTTATTGTTCTACTACAAAATTTAGCTCTATCGAAAACTCAAAGCTTCAGTAGAAAGTTAGGCTAATCGCTTGATTAGTCTTCTTTCTTCGCTAGTTTAACTGCGATTGCTAGCTCTTCCAGTGATGCTGGGTTCGCTAGGCTTGGCGCGTCTGTTAGTAGACATGCTGCAGCTGTTGTTTTCGGAAATGCGATAACGTCACGGATGTTCTCAGTACCACAAAGCAGCATTGCTAGACGGTCAAGACCGAATGCTAGACCAGCGTGCGGTGGCGTGCCGTACTTAAGCGCTTCAAGTAGGAAGCCGAACTTCTCTTGTTGCTCTTGTGCTTCGATACCTAGGATACCAAATACCGCTGTTTGCATTTCTGCGTTGTGGATACGTACAGAACCGCCGCCTACTTCGTAGCCGTTGATTACCATGTCGTATGCATCAGAATTTGCTGCTGCTGGGTTCGCTTTTAGCTCTTCCGCGTTCACACCTAGTGGTGATGTGAATGGGTGGTGCATTGCGTGTAGGTTACCTTCGCCGTCTTCTTCGAACATTGGGAAGTCAACAACCCACAGTGGAGCCCATGCAGATGTGTCTGTTAGCTCTAGATCCGTACCTAGTTTAAGACGAAGTGCGCCCATTGCTTCAGCAACGATGCCCGCTTTGTCTGCGCCGAACAGAATGATATCGCCAGATTCAGCTTGAGTACGATCTAGAATACCGTTGATTACGTCTTCGCTTAGGAATTTAGCAACTGGAGATTGAATACCTTCCATGCCTGCAGCACGGTCGTTAACCTTCATCCAAGCTAGGCCTTTCGCGCCGTAGATGTTTACGTGTTCAGCGTAGCCGTCGATTTGCTTACGAGTTAGCTTAGCACCACCTGGAACACGGATAACTGCTACGCGACCTTTTTCGTCGTTAGCTGGGCCAGAGAATACCTTGAATTCAACATCTTTAACCAAGTCAGCAACGTCCACTAGCTCTAGTGGGTTACGTAGATCTGGCTTATCAGAACCGAAACGACGAATCGCTTCAGAGAAAGGCATTACTGGGAATTGACCTAGTTCAACATCTAGAAGTTCTTTCCACATATCGTGAACAAGCTTCTCAGTCACGTTACGTACTTCTTGAGAAGTCATGAAAGATGTTTCGATATCGATTTGAGTAAATTCAGGCTGACGGTCAGCACGTAAATCTTCATCACGGAAACATTTAACGATTTGGTAGTAACGGTCAAAACCAGACATCATCAGCAGTTGCTTGAAAAGCTGAGGAGATTGAGGAAGTGCGTAGAAGCTACCTTTGTGAACACGGCTTGGTACTAGGTAGTCACGAGCACCTTCTGGTGTCGCTTTCGTTAGTACTGGCGTTTCGATGTCTAGGAATAAGTTCTCATCTAGGAAACGACGAACGAAGCTAGAAGCACGTGCACGAAGCTTAATACGGTCGCTCATTTCTGGACGACGAAGATCGATGTAACGGTACTTAAGACGCTGCTCTTCAGAGTTCGTTTGGTTGAAGTCTAGTGGAAGCGCTTCTGAACGGTTAATGATCTCTAGACCCGTCGCGTAAAGTTCTACTTCACCAGTAGCCATGTCTTTATTTACTTGGCTGTCCGGACGAACTCGTACTTCACCAGTAAACTTGATACAGAATTCATTACGCAGTTGGTTAGCGATCGGGAAGATATCTTTCATATCTGGATCGACAACAACCTGAACGATGCCTTCACGATCACGCATATCAATAAAGATAAGACCGCCTAAATCACGGCGACGGTTTACCCAGCCGCACAATTCTACAGTTTGTCCCGCCAGGGACTTGTTCAGGTTACCACAGTAATGGGTACGCATAATGAATTTCCCAATCTCTTAATTATTTACTAATTTCCAAGCTGTCAGTGGTCATTCCACACAACAGAGCAAAGGAACATTTATACGCGGAAACTCGCTTAAAATCGACCTTCCACATTCGAATTTATTGTGTTTTATCTGGCTTTGCTGCTTTTTAGCCCATCAAGTGCGCAAAGATTCATCAAAACCGAAAAAATTGCGATAATTATATCTCGAAAGTACCTTAATCAGCAAAACTCTCGTAAAGTAGATTTTCGTTTCAACCCAAAAACTTTTTGTAATGACTGATGGCGTGATGGATAACGGTGTAATAGATGGATAATCGTGTAATAACAACAGAAACTTTACCTCTAAGACTTGGATTAACTATGTGGTCTCATTCTGAGTGGCAAAGTCAGTTCTACGGTAAAGGCACCAAGCCTGCCGAACGCTTGGAAAAATACACCCAAGTTTTCCATACCGTTGAGGGCAACACCACCTTTTACGCTACGCCAAGTATGTCTACCGTTCACAATTGGAAAGCCGCCAGTCACGATGATTTCAAGTTCACCTTCAAATTGCCCAAATTCATCACCCACCAGCAACAACTGAGACACTGCCAAGCCGAACTCAAAGAGTTCTTGATGACGATGTCGCCACTGCATGACCGTATTGGTCAATGGACGATTCAGCTGCCGCACAGTTTTGAGCCCAGCATGCTGCCTGCCCTACAAAAGTTTTGCACCTTATTCCCAAAAGATATGCAGCTTGGCGTCGAAGTTCGACACTTAGGTTTCTTTGATAAGGGCGATGCGGAAAAACGCTTCAACCAATGGCTGGTTGAGGAAGGCATCAATCGCATCATCATGGACAGCCGCCCCGTTTTCTCTGCGCCACCCACCACAGAAGCGGTGATCGATGCGCATCAGAAAAAACCGCGTGTTCCTGTTCATGCAATTGCTACCGCCAATAACCCGATGATTCGATTTATTGGTCACCCAGACCAAGAACCTAATATTGAGTTTTTTAAGCCTTGGTTTGCCAAAATCCCAAACTGGCTTAATGAAGGCAAGCAGCCCTATTTAATGATCCACACCCCAGACAATAACCACGCACCTGAACTTGCGATTGCTATTTATAAGAGGCTACAAAAGCAAGTCTCTGAAAATACATCATTATTACTGCCCGAACTGGCTCAGTTTCCAGCTCAAAAAGGCAATCACCAAATCTCGATGTTTTAACCTCTCACTTGTAAGTAGCTTCGAACCTTGAGCTAAATCTCAGTTTTCGTGACAGTGGCGTTTTTTTTACGTAAAATACGCCCCCTTTTATTTGGTACGAATTTTGTGCCAATTACGCTGACTGTCGAGAGAAAATGCTATGAGCAACACAGACAATATCTTTTCCGCTCCTATTGATAAAATTGGAGACTTCACCTTTGATGCAAGGGTTGCTGAAGTATTTCCGGATATGATTCAACGTTCGGTGCCTGGCTATAGCAATATCATCTCTGCAATCGGCATGCTGGCTGAGCGCTTTGTAAAGCCACACTCAAATATTTACGACCTTGGCTGCTCGCTTGGTGCTGCGACACTTTCTATGCGTCGTCACATTCAGCAAGAAGGCTGCACGATTTTCGCGATCGATAATTCAGAAGCCATGGTTGAGCGCTGCAAATTGCACGTTAATGCTTACCGCAGTGACACACCGGTAGAAGTGATTGAAGCCGACATCCGTGAAGTGGAAATCAAAGACGCTTCTGTTGTGGTGCTTAACTTTACGCTGCAATTTCTTTCTCCAGACGATCGATACGCTCTGCTTGAGAAAATTCATGCTGGCCTGCGCCCAGGCGGGATCTTAATCCTGTCAGAAAAATACGTATTCGAAGATGAAAGCTCAAATGAACTGCTTATCGACCTGCACCATGATTTCAAACGTGCTAACGGGTACAGCGAGCTAGAAGTAAGTCAGAAACGTAGCGCAATTGAAAACGTGATGCGCCCGGATTCGATCCCTGTTCACAGAGAGCGATTTGATAAGATTGGCTTCTCAAGCAGCGAAGTCTGGTTCCAATGTTTCAACTTTGGTTCAATGTTCGCGATAAAGTAAACATTTTAGATTACGTAACCGTCGCGACACCGTTAGCACGTACTAAAATGTCATCCTCAAGAGCGAGGAACAAACGAATTGGGGATCTCTTATCAAACACGATAAACGAGATTCCCTAGCATGTTTGTCCACACTCTTAATGGAGTGACAAATTTAATTTCTACACCACCAACTCAGTGAAAACCTATGTTTAATTTTGCCAATTTTTATCAACTTATTGCCCAAGATACTCGCCTTCAGCCGTGGCTAAATGTCCTGCCACAGCAACTGACCGATTGGCAAAATGCAGAGCACGGTGACTTTGACCGCTGGCTACGTGCACTAAACAAGATTCCACAAGACGTGCCAGATCAAGTTGACCTGAAAAATTCAGTGACGATTGGTAGTTCTACGCCATACCACACAGGCGAACTGAAAAAGCTAGAAAGCTTATTGAAGACTTTCCACCCGTGGAGAAAAGGTCCTTATACGGTTCACGACATCCATATCGATACAGAGTGGCGCAGTGACTGGAAATGGGATCGTGTGCTTCCACATATATCTCCATTAAAAAACCGTTCGGTTCTCGATGTAGGTTGTGGCAATGGTTACCACATGTGGCGCATGCTGGGTGAAGGTGCTCGCTTAACGGTTGGTATCGATCCTTCCCACCTATTCTTGGTTCAGTTTGAAGCAATTCGTAAGTTGATGGGCGATGACCAACGAGCTCACCTATTACCTCTAGGTATTGAGCAGCTCCCAAAGCTAGAAGCCTACGACACGGTATTCAGCATGGGCGTGCTTTACCATCGTCGTTCACCACTGGACCACTTGATTCAACTGAAAGACCAATTGGTGTCTGGCGGTGAACTGGTTCTTGAAACCTTGGTGATTGAAGGCGATGAGAACGCAGTATTAGTTCCGGTTGACCGTTACGCGCAAATGAGAAACGTCTACTTCTTCCCTTCAGCTCGCGCACTGAAACGCTGGCTAGAACAAGTTGGTTTTGAAGACGTACGAATCGTTGACGAAAATGTCACGACAATTGGTGAACAACGCACCACAGAATGGATGACACACAACTCTCTTCCAGATTACCTCGATCCGAACGATCCAAGTAAAACGGTTGAAGGTCACCCAGCACCAAGACGTGCCATTCTTGTGGCGACCAAGCCATAAATGTGATGCCCGAAAGCCATTATTTAGCCGATAACAGAGTAATGGCTTTTTGGTGGCTACAGCGCCACCTTTTGCTTCGCTGTGAGCTTTCACAAAAATGCGCGCAAATTGAACAAAAATTGACTTATGCTTAATAAGTGAGCTATTTAAAATTACAATAATTGGCGTAGCGCTCACATTGCGATTCAATATGACCAGACTCTTACAATAGGATGCTTCACGCATCCTTTTTTGTGGGCTAAACTTCTAAATAGTCTGAACTATTCTCTAATTTCCAAAGGTTTTTTTATGTTTAAGCGATTATCGCCTATTGTGGCGGTTGGTTTGCTCTCTGGTTGTACCCTTACTAACGGTGCTGCCTACCACCAAGAAACTCTCGATGCTATTGCCCGCTCAGAGACAAACATCGCAAATAAGGTTCAAAATCTTGAACTGCAAGTCAGTAATCAAAGTGATTACATTGAAAGCTTAGAAGACGAAATCATCACCCTTTCAAATCAGTTAGATGTTCATCTAACAAGCATGGAACACAAAGTCATTGAAGAGCTAGAGGAAGAAGAACCCGTGGCAGTTGCAGCGGCTCCTATCGCTCCTACCTCACAACCGACTATCCTTGGCGGAATCGAAAAAGTGTCTATCGACTCAATCAAACAAAGCTTTGATGCGCGAGTGGATACCGGCGCAACAACCTCTTCTTTGAATGCCGTCGATATTAAAGAATTCGAACGAAATGGTAAGAACTGGGTTAAGTTCCACCTAGAAGACCAAGGACAAGTGGCAGAAGACCAAAAATGGATTGAAGCGCCTGTTGTACGTTATGTGAAAATCCGCCAATCAACGAATGATCAGACAGAACGTCGAGCTGTGATTGAATTATGGGTTAAAGTTGGAAAAATCCATGAAAAAGCGCAATTTACATTGGCGGATCGCTCTCAAATGAGTCACCCTGTATTACTAGGGCGCGAATTTATCAAAGACATAGCGCTAGTAGATGTAAGTAAAAAGTACGTACAAACGGAAGTTAAATAACAATAGTAGGGTAAGCTATGACGTCAAGAATTCCATTTTATATCTCTATATTCCTGCTTATCGTGGCAGGCATAACACTGAGTATGTTCAGACATACGACCTACGGTGTACCTTGGACTCCAGGGGAAACCAGGCAGGTTTGGGACGTTGAAGCTCGTATTGAGTTCAACGCAGTAGGCAAAGAAGCAAAAGTTTCCTTAGCGGCTCCTCATACTCAGTCTAACTACACACTTATCGGCGAATCGGCTTCATCACCAGGTTACGGTATTTCTTACTTAAATACTGAGTCAGGTCGTCGTGCAGAGTGGTCTATTCGTTACGCAGATGGCCCTCAAACCATCTACTACAAGACACAATTCCTAGTCGACAACCAAGCTAAAGTGAACGACACACCACCAGAAGGTGAAGTGGTTCAACCAAGCTTCGACGGCCCGGAAGAAGCGGCGTCTCTAGCTCTTATTGACAGAGCAACAAAGCGTTCTGCAGACAATCTAACGTTCACTCGTGAGCTCATCAAAACACTTAATGATCCAGACAGTCAAAACTCTGCGCTGATTCTGAACAACATGACCAAAGTGGAAGCGACACACAAGCTACTTTCAGCAGCGAAAATACACAACAAAGTGGTTGGTGTTATCGAGCTAGAAGATGGCCGTCGTCGTCAATCAATTCAGAACATGATTCAGATTTGGGATAACGATGAGTGGATCCTATTCTCTCCTGAATCAAGCGAACAACAAGTCCAACCAAACCTACTCATCTGGGACGAATCAAACGTTTCTCTACTGGATGTTGTTGGCGGTCAGAACAGTAAAGTTCACTTCTCTATGATTGCTCAAGAGGTTTCACCAACGGAAGCAACCAATAGTAAAGTCTCTGCTGATCAACTGTTAAACCTTTCAATTCACAGCCTACCGTTAGAAGAGCAAGCGATGTTTAAAACCATCATGCTGATTCCTATCGGTGCTCTGATTGTTGTGTTCCTACGTGTCATCATCGGCCTGAAAACGTCTGGTACGTTCATGCCAGTACTGATTGCGGTAGCCTTTGTACAAACACAACTGGTAACGGGTATTGTTGGCTTCCTGCTTATTGTAGGTACGGGTCTGATTATTCGAAGTTACTTGTCCAAACTCAACTTGCTCTTGGTAGCCAGGATATCCGCCGTAATCATCACGGTAATCATGATTATCTCTGTGTTTACTGTAGTCGCGTTTAAAGTGGGTCTGACTGAAGGTCTATCTATTACGTTCTTCCCTATGATTATCCTATCTTGGACTATCGAACGTATGTCTATCCTATGGGAAGAAGAAGGCGCGAAAGAAGTAATGCTGCAAGGTGGTGGTTCTCTATTCACTGCGGTTCTTGTTTACTTAGGCATGACTAACCCGTTCATTCAGCACTTAACGTTTAACTTTATTGGTTTACAACTTGTTATTCTAGCGACCATCTTGCTACTAGGTAACTACACAGGATACCGTCTAACCGAGCTTCGTCGCTTTAAACCGCTATCGGAGGACTAAGTTATGTTTGATCAGTTTACTTCACCGTTTAGGTTGAAAGACAAAGGCATAATGGGAATGAACAAGCGTAACCATAGTTATATTGGTCGCTACAATGATCGTTCCAAGTATCCACTCGTTGATGACAAGCTTAAGACGAAGATCATTGCTGAACAGGCTGGTGCTACTGTACCAAAACTGATTGGCGTGATTGGGCATCAAGCTGAAGTAAAAACAATCCACAAGATGGTAAAAGAGTGGCCGGGTTTCGTAATCAAGCCAGCTCAAGGCAGTGGTGGTAAAGGTATCCTTGTTGTGACTTCTCACAAGGACGGCGTTTACACCAAGCCATCGGGTTCGACTATCAATGAAGAAGACGTAGAGCGCCACATCAGTAACGCTCTCGCGGGTCTTTTCTCACTCGGTGGTAAGAACGATGTTGCTGTAGTTGAAAACCTCATCAAGTTTGACGAGTGTTTTGACGGCTTCAGTTACGAGGGTGTACCAGATGTACGAATCATTGTATTCAAGGGCTACCCTGTAATGGCGATGATGCGTCTATCGACTTCGGCTTCTGATGGTAAAGCTAACTTGCACCAAGGTGCTGTGGGCGTAGGTATTTGTATCGCTACGGGTAAAGCCGTTCGTGCGGTTCAATTTGACCACCCAGTGACTCACCACCCTGATACGGGTAAAGAGTTGGCGCTACTACAAGTACCCCATTGGGAAAAGCTGCTGACACTTGCATCAAGTGCTTGGGAAATGACAGGCCTTGGTTACATGGGTACGGACATGGTTTTAGACCAAGAAGAAGGCCCGATGGTACTGGAGCTAAACGCTCGCCCTGGATTAGCAATACAGATTGCAAACGGCGCAGGTTTATTACCTCGCTTGCATCATATTGAAAACCTGGGCACACCGGCTGAATACCCAAAACCAGCAGAGCGCGTTGCCTACGCTGCTAAGCAATTTGGTGTTCACGGTAGCGAAATTGTTCCAAACTAAGCTCATCTAAATTAAAGCGAAACGACTCAGTTATTGATACTGAATCTAGCTCGATAAAAAGGCCGCATAACTCTGAGAGTTACGCGGCTTTTTAATGCCAGCCGTCTTCACCGAGCTAATATGATTAAGCCTCTGTTACTTCACTCTCAGGCTCACGAATAGGATCAATACGCACAGCCGCCACCTTAAATTCAGGGATCTTCGCGTGTGGATCAGTCGCTGTGGTAGTCAAACGGTTAACTGGTGATTCAACAAAATGGAATGGAATAAATACCACACCCTTTTGCATTCGTTTAGTCACAAAGGCCGCGATTTCGATTTCACCACGACGTGTTGAGACCTTAAGCATCTGACCATTCGAGATACCTAGCGCTTCAGCATCATGAACACTCACCATGGCACGCGGCCCTGCTAAGTTATCCAACCCTTTTGTTTTACGTGTCATGGTTCCGGTGTGGAACTGTTCTAGAATACGGCCTGTCGTTAATACTAACGGGTATTCCGCATCCGGTAGCTCAGCAGCGTATCTAAACGGAATCGCCTCCATTTGACCACGCCCACGCGTAAATTGGGTCTGGTGCATGATACGTGTGCCATCAGGGTTGTTCTTATTACTTGGCCATTGCACGCCGTTCACCGTAATGTTCTCCCAACGTAAACCACCATACTGTGGCGTGACACGCGCTATCTCATTGGTGATATCAGCAACCGAGTCATATTCCCAATTGCCGCCCATCGCATTAGCCAACATTTGGATAATCACCCAATCTTCTTTCGCTTCACCTGGAGGCAATACCGCCGGGTTAATACGCTGAACACGACGCTCGGTATTAGTAAAATGACCAGACTTCTCAGCAAACGAGCAAGACGGTAGCACAACATCGGCATATTGAGCGGTTTCGGTTAAGAAAATATCTTGAACCACGAGGAAATCTAACGCTTCAAGACCTTCAATCACATGCGCTTGGTTCGGGTCACTCAGCACTGGGTTCTCGCCCATTACGTACAGACCACGAACATCTCGATGACACGCTCCATCAATAATTTCGGTCAACGTTAAGCCTGTTTCAGCCGGTAGGTCAGAAACACCCCACTCCATCGCGAATTTTTGACGAACCATTGGGTTGTACACTTTCTGATAACCCGGAAGGTTATTTGGCAATGCGCCCATGTCACACGCACCCTGAACATTGGATTGACCACGTAATGGGTTGATACCGCCGCCTTCAATTCCGATATTGCCACACAAGAGCTGTAGGTTAGCGATTGATCGAACGTTATCGTGACCAGTGGTATGTTGCGTAATGCCCATCGAGTAGTACACCGCTGTACGCTCTGCAGTACCAATCAATCGCGCCATTGCGAAGATGTCTTCCGCTTTAACGCCAGTTACCAGCTCCACTTTGTCTAGTGAATAACTTGGTGACATTACCTCTTGAAGCAAGGTATCAAAGCCATCCACACGGTCTTCGATATACTCTTGGTCGTACCAACCGTGTTTGATGATTTGCTGCATCACACCATTGATCAACATTACATCAGTACCCGGTCGGTGCGCTAAATAAAGTTCAGCATGGTCAGCAATATCGATTCGTTTTGGATCGGCAACGATCAATCTCGCTCCACCATGTCTCACAGCTTGCTTGATATGCGAGCCAATAATTGGGTGTGCTGACGTGGTGTCGGAGCCAATAATAAAGATCACATCTGAGTGCTTGATGCTTGGAATATCATTGGTCATCGCCCCGCTACCTAGCGAAGCCTCTAAACCAGTAACAGTAGATGCGTGACAAAGGCGCGCACAGTGATCGACGTTATTGGTACCGAGTTCACGACGTATGAATTTTTGGAAGGCATAGTTATCTTCATTGGTGGTTTTCGCCGACGAGAACCCCGCTAAAGCGTTACTGCCAAAGCCTTGCTTAATCGCAGTAAACTTCTCGGCAATAAGCTTAACTGCCTCATCCCAACTTGCAGGTTGCAACCAGCCATCTTTACGAATTAATGGTGTGGTTAAACGCGCATCGCTGCCCACAAAATCGAAGCCAAATCGTCCCTTAACACACAACATGCCTTCATTAACCGGAGAGTCTCCGCCTTCGATATAGCGAATTTTGTTTTTCTGCTCATCGATATGCATGGTTAACTTACAACCCACACCGCAATAAGTGCAGATGGTATCGACTTTCTTGAGTACGTCTGTGTCTCCCTGCTTTCTGTCGCGAGCATCGACCATTGCACCGGTTGGACACGCCTGAATACACGATCCGCATTGAACGCAGTTTGAGTCGCCCATTAAGGTCTTGTCCGCCCCAAAGTTAGGACGACATTCTGGTCTTGATGCAGGTTTGCCATCCGATTGGTTCATGAAGCTTAGAACGCCATGAACATTCTGTTCTCGACACGCTTGGATACACTGGCCACAACTAATACAGCGGTTAGCGTCAAAGATAATGAACTCAGAACTGTCATCGACCGAAAATTTTTGTCTTGTTAACCCGACCTTCGCTTCTTCAGCACGAATCGCCTGCCAACTCTCATTCGAAGCCACATCGATTTTGTATTCAGGATGGGTTTGCGTTGCTTTGTATTCAGTCGAGTAGTCTCGTAGGTCGCAATCTGTATTAGCTTGGCAGCCACACTCTAGACATCTTGCAGCTTCAGCGATTGCATCGGCATTATCAAACCCTGTTTCTACTTCATCGAAGCTTTGTTCACGCTGTTCGGGCGTTAGCTCAGGCATGATCTTGCGCGCCATGCGTTGTATAGATTTGTATTGCTCAGGATCCACCGCTTTGAGCTGTTTGTGCTTTCTTGAGTTAAACGGTTTAGCCGGAATATTTTCCATATCACCATGGAAGAAGCGATCGATCGCTTGTGCAGCAATACGCCCATCCCCAACCGCTTCGACTGCAGTTGCAGGGCCGCGTCGGAAATCACCAATACTGAAAATATTTCCGGTTCCGGTATGCATGGTTTGTGGATCAGCATCTGCGGTATTCCAACGAGTAAGAGGAATATCAATTGCTTCATTGTCCATAAAACTCAGATCAGGCTTTTGTGACACGGCAGCAATAACCGTATCAAACGCTTCAACAAAGAACTCGCCCATTGGTTTAGGGCTGCGACGACCTGAAGCATCAGCCGGACCCAAAGCCATACGCTCTAATCGTATTTCTGATACATGACCATTTTCATCGGCTATGTTTTCTGCAGGGTTGGTTAAGAAGTGGAACTTCACACCCTCATGTTCAGCTTCTTCGATTTCGTAATCTTCTGCTGGCATCTCATCTCGAGTACGACGATAAATCAGCGTAGTATCCGCGCCATCACGAACTGCGGTTCGAGCACAGTCAATCGCTGTATTACCGCCACCGATCACGGCAACCTTTTTACCAGTGACGTACTGCTGATCGGTCACGTAATCTTTCAGATAATCGACACCCAAATAACAACCTCCGAGTTCGCTACCCGGGTAATTCATCTCGACCGCTTGCGATGCACCAACGGCTAAACAAACCGCATCAAAATCGTTACTTAAATCAGACAGTGTAAAATCAACACCGAGTTTTTTACCGCACTCAACCACCATTCCGTTGCGACACATCAACTCGATTTCTTTATCTAGAATCGACTTAGGTAAGCGATATTCAGGGATACCGTAACGCAGCCAACCACCCGCTTGCGGCATCGACTCATAGACACTGACATCATAGCCTTCGTTAGATAGGTAATAACCCGCCGTAAGCCCACCGGGGCCACTACCAACAATAGCAATGCTCTTGCCTTTATTTGGTTTCTTCGCTGGCATGTAGCTCTCTTGAGCCGCTAGATCCGCATCGGCAGCGTGTCGTTTGAGTTGGCGAATCGCAATGGATTCATCGACCAAGTTACGACGACATTCGGTTTCACAGAAAGCAGGACACACACGACCAATTGAAAGCGGCATTGGCAATGTCTTTTTGATCACTTCAATCGCTTTAATGTGATCATTTTGAGCAATATGGTGCAGGTAAGATTGGATGTCGACCCCAGCAGGACAGGCTGTTTGGCATGGCGCCTCACAGTCAGCGTAGTGATCGGTCATGATGCGATTCAACGCTTCTTGTCGATGATTCGTTAACTGTTTTGACTGAGTGGTAATATTCAGCCCATTAGACACTTCAAGCTCACAAGAGCGAGTAACACCAACGCCATCAACTTCCACAACACACAAATCACACGGCACTTTATCCGCTGTTTTATTCAAACCACATAAAGATGGGATTTCCAAACCACATGTTTTTGCCGCTTCAAGAACGGTTTGTCCTTGCTCGACGATTCGATATTTCCCATCAATAACGATTTGAATCATACCTAAGTCCTACCTTTACCTTTCGCACACGCGAGTTATCAACAATTAAAATTTAAGTAATACAATATTATTAATATTATTAAATCTATGTCATTACCATACATTATTTGTGGTTTTGTGCGTGTGACCTCAAACAAGTTCCATTGATAATAACCATAATGTATGAGTGGTCTTATCAGTGTCGACGAAAGGATTAAGCGGGAGGGGTTCTGCTGTAGAAGTAAGAAGTAAGAAATTAGATTCAAGGTACAAAAAAGCCCCTAATGATTAGGGGCTTTGAACAAATATCATTGAGTCGCTTTCGAGCTTATAGCTAAGCTATCAAGGTTATTGCTCGGCTATCAAGATTATAATTCGGCTATCAAAGTTATTGCTCAGTTTCTTCGATAAGCTCTTGCACCGGAGATGCTGGTTTGTTTTGAGCAAAACCGCGCAGGCCAACAACATGTACGTGCTCGTGATCTTTAAAGACCTTACGAACCAGTTTGTAGGTTGTGCCTTTCTCAGGGCTAATGTTCTCTGGTGCTGCAATCAAAAGTTGCATACCTAAACGGTCACACAGTTCGAACAAGGTAGAGATAGATTTCGCATCCAGACGAGCTGCTTCATCAAGGAACAACAAACGACATGGAACGATGTCTTTGCTACGAAGTCGACGAGACTCTTCTTCCCAGCTCTGAACAACCATCAGTAGGATAGACTGACCCGTACCGATCGCTTCACCCGTAGACAGTGCGCCCGATTCCGCTTGTAACCAACCGTCTGAACCACGGTTAACTTCAACACTTAATTCTAGGTAGTTGCGGTAATCCAGTAGCTCTTCACCTAGAACTTGTGGAGAACGTTGACCCATATCGATATGTGGGTTAACACGTTGGAACAACTTCGCCATCGCTTCTGAGAAGGTAAAGCGTGTTGATTCAAACAAGTCTTTGTGTTGCTCTTGCTGAGTCGCTAGCCCTGATAGCAAGATCTCGTGGCTTTCACGAATCTTAACGTTCAGACGTACGCCCTTAACCTGACCAAAGTAGATGTTCGACAGCCCTTGGTTCAGCATTCGAATACGGTTCTGCTCGCGCTGAATCGTTTTCTTGATGATGCTTGCTACCGACTCAGAGCTGATCGCCAAGCGGTTTTCACGCTGCGTCAGTTCTTCTGTTAATCGAGCGAGCTCAACTTCCATCTCTTCGATTGCTTCAACCGGATCATCCGTATGAATGATGTCTTGGCGAATACGCTCGCGAAGGTGTTGATAAACCGCAATGTAGAACAGAACCTTACGCTCTGGATGTGCGTTGTCTTCAGATAGACGCAGCGAATCACGTAGGTCGTCATTGTCAGCTACAGCTAGACGTAAAGCACCCAGTGATTTATCCGACATAGAACGAAGCTCGCCCGCCGTTAGGTAAGCCAGTTCACGCTTATGAAGACGACGTTCAACATCATTTTCACGAGCTAAGCGAAGTACTGAACACCAGCCTGCTTTTGCTGCAACAACGAAAGTACGAAGCTCTGTGTACTCTTTCTGAACTTTCTTAAGACGCTTAGCCAAGGCTTTCATCTCAAGTTCTGTTGACGTAATCGTTCGCTCGTATTCGCTCTTACGGCTGCGAGATGTGTGCAGACGTTCTTGAAGTTCATCACGACGACGTACAGCACGCTCTTCAGCGCCTTCGTCAGCGTTTACGCCGAACTCTTGTAGCTCTTGTTTGAACTCTTGAACCGTCTCTTGCTTCGCTTGATGTGAGCTCTTCAGTGCCGCCAATACTTGGTTGTATTGGTTCATCTGTTCGCGAGCTTGCTTCAAGCCATCACGGCCTTTGGTTCTTGCTTGCTCTGCTTGAACCAATTTCGCTTTTAATTGCTCGCTCAGTTCACTGCTCTTGTTTAGCAAATCAACAGAGTCCGCGTAAGCAAAGTAGTGACGACGCTCAATCAAATCAGACAGCGCGAACACTTTGCCTTTTAGGGTTTGTAGTGCGTAATCGGCTTGACGATATTCGGCTTCCAAGGCTTCGAACTGCTCTGGGTCAGCATCTAGTGCAGATACGATTTGCTCTAGAGAAGTAAGCGCTTTGCCATGACTATTCAAGTAAGACTTAGCTTCACTTAAACGCTCTAGTTGTGCTTCTAATTCAGCTAAGCGCTCAGCCAATGTTTCGTCTTCAAGAATACGAACCATTGGCGCTAATTTATCTAATGCACCAAGTGCCTGCTTGCTTTGTAGAAGCTGGCTACGTTGCTGCTGCTCTTTAGAGTTAAGCTCAGCCAGAGAACGAACAATTTGATTGCGCTTATCACGAATCGCAGTAAGTGCTTGTTCTGGGTCTGCGTTAAACGCAACGTGTAGGTGCTTCGCAACAAAGCTGTTGAATGCTTGGTATAAGCGATTCAGTTTTTGAGAGTCAAACGCTGCTTTCGCGTGGTTCTCAACCACAACATCACGCTCTTCGCGCAATTTCTCTAGGCGCTGTTCACGAGCCGCACGGCCAAACAGTGGGATCTCAGGGAAACGAGAGTAACGCATTTGGCGATCGTTCAGCTGAACACACACCGCGCCTTCAAGCTCATCGGCATTAAACGAGCTGTCATCAAACGCGTCTACATCGCCTTCTAGGATGTAAAGGTCTTCTGGACAATCATCAAGATCCACCAGCTTCTCTTTAATACCATCAAGATCCGAAACCACAATCGCGTGACGAGCTGGGCCGTACATCGCACTAAAGTACGGCGCATCACCAATCGTGATGTCATCGTAGATCTCAGAAAGCAGCACGCCACCCAGCGTATCCGCCAGGCCTTTCAGGCGAGGATCGTTAGAACCACCTGGCGAAGCTAAACGCTCAATCTCTTGCTCAAGTTCAGCTCGGCGCGTTGCCAACTGATCTTTTGCTACCGCTTGAGATTTCTCATCTTCAAGTACTTGCTGCATTTGAGTCATTACCGCTTGGCTATCTTCTAGCTCAGCGTCTGTTTGATCTCTTAAAGCTTCAAGTGCATCGTTTGCCGTGATCCACGCAGGAGCAATTGACTCAAGTTTTTGAATCTCTTGGTCGTGGTTTTGTTGTATACGACGTTGCTCGCTCTTCGCTTCACGCAGCTCTTCTTGAGCGTACTCAAGGGACTCGATCTGCATAGCATGACGTTCACGTTCTTCATCGAAAACCGCTTCATCAGTCAGTGAGATGTTGTGCTGTTTTTGGTATTCAGTCGCAAGCTCTTTTGCTTGACGCTGCTGAGCCACATCACGAGCCATGTCGCGGTGCTGAGCGCGCCACTGCTGTTCGTTCTCAACAACGTGTTTTGCGTTACGACCTTTTTCTAAAGCTTGCTTAGCGCTGCTAGACGCTTCTTTGCGCTCCACGTCACCAACGATGCTCTTAACTAAAGACAGTGCTTTGTCGAACTGTGCTGAAGCTGCAGAAGACATATCTAGCTTGTGCTTAGTAGCCAGTAGCGCTTGAGTGCTTGATTCTTCTTGTGCTTTTAGCTCAGAAACAAGAGTTAATGCACTTTCTGCCGTAATCGATTCATCACCAAGCAACTGCTTAGTTTTCTCTAATGCTTGAACCGCTTGCTGGTACTGAAGTGCACGAGTCTGCTGAACATCCAACGCTTGTTGGTAATCAGCAAGCTGAGTTTTCAGGCTATCCACTTCTTCTTCAGTGATGGTTGCCTGCTCTTCAGCAAGAAGTACTCGCTCTTGAGCTTCTTCCACTACCATCATCTGCTCTTCTAGACGCTCATTAAGCTCTTCTAGATCTTCGCTATAGCGAGCAATCTTCTCTTGCTGGCGAAGTGCAGTTTGAACCAATTGAAGATGATCCGAAGCCGCTTGATAATCTTGCTCTAGTGCCGACTCTTGATCGACCAACAGCTCTAATTCTTCTTGAACACGGTTCAACAAGTTGTTTTGATCATGCAAGGTTTCACGCGAACCAAACAGTTCACCACGGAACTTCATGGTTTGATCAAGCTTGTTACGACGGTCGTTGGCATGGCGCATGTAATCTGCTGCCACGTAGTTCGTCGATTCAGTGATCAAGTGTTTGAACAGGTCACGGTCCGACTGAGTTGTCTTGATCGCTTCTAGCGTCATGCGGTTCTCACGCAGTGCTGATTCCATGTCTTGGAATGCTTTCTTCACACCACCGTTTTGCGGTAGAAGATAATCGCGCAGAGAACGCGTAATCGCACTAGAAATACCGCCGTAAAGCGATGCTTCGATCAAACGGTAGAACTTAGAGCGGTCGCTGCTGTTACGCAGTTTCTTAGGTACCACACCGTATTCAAACATTTGCGAGTGGTAATCAACAATCGAAGAGAAGGCTTTAAAATGAGCGCCTTCGTATTGCGCAACCGCCGCTTTCACATCATTCAACTGACATACGCGAGCGTGGCTGTCTGAAACATTCTGAATCAACACATCCGTTGGTTTCACATGGCTTGGAAGGCCTTGGATTACGAACGGTTTGATGTCTACTTTCTTGTCACGACCGGCAACTTGCTGCAGTTTTACTGCAAACAATAGGCGTTGATTACGAGAGTTCACAACATCTAGTGCAGCATAACATGCGCCAGGTTGAAGCTTACCGTAAAGGCCTTTATCACGAGATGACTGTGAGCTACCCGCTTCCGTTGTGTTACGGAAATGCAGAAGGCTTTGGTCAGGGATCAGTGCTGTGATGAATGCCGCCATTGTGGTCGACTTACCCGCACCGTTACCGCCAGAAAGCGTTGTAACCAATCCATCAATATCAAAAGTACGCGCAAAGAAGCCGTTCCAGTTGACCATGGTTAATGATTGATACTTACCTCTTTCAATCATGCTTCACCTTCTACTTTTGTTTGTTCGCCAGCATTTGACTCAAGGTCAAAGTCAGCTTGATCGTTAAAAATGTCTTGTTGACCGTTTTCGTCTACGTCTGCATCTACTTCTGATGTGGCTTCCGCTTGTTCTTCATTCAACAAGCTACCTTGGTTAGGCTCTTGGGTATGCACCACAGCTTCACCATCACGGATAAGACGTAACTGCGCTTCTTTCATATCATCGCCAACACGAACGTCAGCGCCAAAACGGAATACCGCTTCGCTGATACGGAACTTGCCGGTTTCACCAATCGCAATCAACATACCGATACGGCGTAAGCGACGTAGAGAAGTACGTACTTTTTCGAACAGCTTTTCTTTATCTAGGTCAGAACCAGACGCACGGTTGGTTGCTAGCTTCATGAGTTTTTTCTCATCCGCTAACGACATCAACTCATCAAACAGTTCTTGGTTGGTGAAGATACCTTCATGAGCAAGACGTTCTGGGCTTAGGTATAAGAAACACAACACCTTTCCAACCAACATGTCGAGCTCAGACAACACACTACGACCAATCAGAGACGTAGAACGCGGACGCAGGTAATAGAAACCTTCCGGCGCTTTTACCAATTCCGTATTGTAGCGTTGATAGAAATGCTGAAGCTCAACTTCAAAATCAGACAGCAACGCGTGGTTATCTAGGTCTTCTGTTGAAACATGCTTGCCTGAACGCAGCATGCTATCTAGCGCAGGGAACAGTGGGTTCGCTATCGCTTTTACCAGTTTCTCTGGCATGTAATCATCAGTACTTGTTAATGACATTTGCTTGTACCTTTGCACCGAAATCGTTGATTGCCTGCCAATCTGGCTGAATAGCCTGATAGTCAGACTCTGAGTAACCTAAGCGTACGGCTTGGTCGACAACAATTCTGGCTAAATCAAAATGGTGTGTGCGAGGGTGTGCAGCGAGGTAATCGCGTAACACAAGGCCAAGATCAATTGGCGCGCCTTGCTGTTTGTGAGCTTTTAACATCTCTGCAATTCGATCTGAAAGCAGGTCATTCACTTGCTCAAATTCTTCGTACTCTACGTCGATTGGTGCTTGTCCCATCACTTCGTCATCACGAAGCATAAGCGCTTCATCACGAAGATCCGTCAGCTTCTCTGCATCGGCGTAAGTCAAAAGCCAAGGCGCATCAAAGTAGTCGGTAACCGACTGACGCAAGCGCTGGCTAAAGGCGCGGTTTTTATCCATATCAATCGCGGTACGGATGAACTTGTGAACATGGCGGTCGTAGCCGATCCATAAATCGATGGCTTGTTGGCCCCAACTGGTGATTCGGTCTAGCTTCATCTGCAAGCCGAACAGGGTTTCGCCAACGAACTCGAGTTCATCGTCACCGTAAACAATTTCTTGAATATCGAGGATCTGTGTTTGCAGTTCATCCCCCGCCGCTTGCAAGGTGTCTTGCAATTCTTTTAGTGTGGACGAGGTTTCTGAAAGCAAGGTTTCACAGTTGTTAATCGCCTCTCGCCAATCCTTGTTTAAAAGGTCGGCAATTTGCTGTTTAACGGTTTGCTGCTGCTCATCCATAACACGTTGGTTAAGATCAATCTGATCGAAAATTTCACCAACAGAATACTTGAGCACGCCGTAAACATTCTTTCTCCAATGTCCTGGAGTTCCGCCTTTTTGTGCTGCTTCAATGGCTTTTGCCATCTCGTCCGCAACCATAGAAAGCTGGATAGACAGTTTTAACTTAGAGAACTGACGGTGGCGTAAGTAATAATCTGAAATACCAATCGCCAATGGTGATAAGCGATAAATACTCGCACCATCGGTGATTTCGCTGGTAAAGCGGCTAATCAACTTCTGTTTAACTAACTCGTTGATGGCATTGTTGGCACGAAACGCGGACGCTTCGCCAGTATCTTCAAACAGTCGAGTGACGATGGTAAATGCATCGTGCAGTTCACCCTCGCCCAACTCTTCATCGAACCTTTCATTGCTTAGTACTGCGATAGCAATCAAAAATGCTAAGCGCTCTGGTGGCAAGTTTAATGAAAAATCATGCTGCTTGACCCAGCCCACCAACTCATCAATTGGCTGCTCTTCGGCAGTTTGAGTCATTTCACTCATTGTGGTTCCTGTTACTGTTCTTCGTCATATCGAATGTATTAGATATGACGCCTATTTCTTTATGACGCGGGCTTCTTACGATTGCATAGCGCATGTTGTGGCTTCTTTTACCACATTCACCGCTGTTATTGCGCAGGTTTTTGAGCCCAAACGTGAATATAACGGCCTAGTGACAGATATGGCTCTTGGCGACATAGCTGTTTTTCCAGTTCCAATACATCTTCAAATTGGTAATCTCCCATGTACTCCATATTACCTATGTAGTCACTGAAAGAGCGAATGCCTGATTTACCACAGATTTCTAGACCAGCGTCTTCTATCCATTGATAAACCTCTTCCGGCTTCAAGCCTTTTTGTGGTTGCAGCTTAAACCGTTTTCGATGTGGCATCCCATTCAATACATGAGGAATGTTGCCACAAATCACATTTTTCAGGACTAATCCGTGGTGGTTGTAAAACATTATCGAGGCGACGCCACCCGGTTTAACTTGTTCAAGCAATAAATCAAGTGCCTCTTTAGGATCGGCTAACCATTCCATTACGGCATGAAACATCACAAAATCGACTTTCTCATCGAGATGTTCTGCGACTTTTTGTACTGGTGAATGAATGAATCGATATTGCTCTAGCAAACCCGCTCCGCTGATACTTTCTTCTGCGAGCTTCAACATTTCAGAAGAGAGGTCACAAAGAGAAACGTTATGCCCAAGCGCGGCAATTTTTTGCGACATCTGCGCAAGTCCGCCTCCAGCATCAAGCACATGCAGCGGCGAAGCTGATTGCTCAAACTTGCTCAAAGCTTGTTCTAAATCTTCCCATACGATGATCTGACGGATCTCTCCTTTGTCAGAGCCGTAAATGTTTTTTGCAAATTTGTGGGCAATATCGTCGAAATTACGGTCTTCAGTCACGGCTACTTGAGTTATTATGTCCTATCGTGCCTGCTATTCTGTCACAGGAATTTCAGGAATAAAGAGGCGATGTCTCTTTTTACTACTAAGTGATGTTTTTTCGGACTATTCGGATATGTTTGAGCTGAAAAAAGTAGTGTCTTCGCTATTGATGCCACTGCCAGCAATGTTAATTCTCGCTTTTCTGGGTTTAGCCCTAGTGATGTTTACTACCAAAAGGAAGACTGGTTGCCTAATCACCCTCTCAGCCCTATGTGGTATTTTCCTAATCGCTTTCCAGCCAGTTTCTAGTCAACTTTTAATGCCAATGGAAAGGCAACACACCGCATTTTTACCTGTCGATGAAACCGTCGATTACGTGATGGTTCTTGGAAGTGGTCACGTCGTAGACGACCAAATTCCACCGACATCAGAACTTAGCCGCACCGGCCTGATGCGTTTAAGTGAAGGGATTCGTATTCTACGCCTCTACCCTGGTGCAAAACTCATTTTGTCTGGCTATGGCGCAGGCACTGAAGTAAGTAACGCAAGAATGATGGCTAAAGTGGCTTTAGCACTTGGCGTAGCAAAGCCCGACATCATTCTGCTTGAAACCGCAAAAGACACTTGGGAAGAAGCCCGCCAAGCCGCTGCGTTCGTTAAGAATAAAAGAATGGTGTTGGTGACTTCAGCGAGCCATATGACTCGCGCACTGAACGAATTCAATTCAGCTGGCATGAAACCACTACCTGCACCAACCAACTACCTTGCACAAGAAGGTATTGTTGAGCCGTGGGAAAAGTACATGCCGAAAGCGCTATACCTTGAGCAGACTGAGCGTTACTGGCACGAAACCATGGGATTGGTTTGGCAAAGCCTGCGTGATTGGCTAGATACAAGCAATGACATTGTTGAAGAGCCTGTTATTCCAGAAGCTTCCAGCTTAATTGAAGATGACGGTGACGTTTCTGCGGCCCAGCCTCAGTAACCCTATTGAATCTTTAAACTCATATGAGCAGACGAGTCGCCAAATATTTATAGATTTTCTGGTCGTTAACAATAAAAGCTAAGTAATAAAAAAGCCGAGACATCAATGATGTCTCGGCTTTTTACGTTTAAATGTCGTTGTTGATTAATCACTCCCGAAGGAAATCAATCACCAGCGAACATGTAACCTTCACCGTGAACCGTCACAAAGATTTGTGGGTTCTTAGGGTCGAATTCCATTTTAGCACGCATGCGACGAATCAATACGTCGATAGTACGGTCATTAGGCGCGTCCACTCGGTGGCTAATCATATTCAAAATACGTTCGCGGCTTAATACTTGATTAGGGTAAGAAGACAAAGCCACTAGCAGTTCGTATTCTGCTTTGGTCAGTTTCACTGGTTCGCCGTTCTTGCTTAACGCACGACGAGGGATATCAAATGTCCACTCACCAAAACGAACCACAGACTCATCTGATGTTTCTTCTACAGCGCCCGCTGCTGTTTTACGAGCAGCAGAGATACGCCAAAGTAGGTTTTTAACTCGAACTAATAACTCGCGAAGTTCGAAGGGTTTAGTAACGTAATCGTCAGCGCCCATTTCAAGGCCTACGATCTTGTCGATGCTATCCGTGCGTCCAGTAACTAAAATAATTCCAATGTCTGATTGACTGCGTAATTCGCGAGTTAGCATCAATCCATCTTCGCCTGGTAAGTTGATGTCCAGCATAATGAGGTCAACGTTGTTTTCTTCTAACACGTTTCTCATTTGAGCGCCGCTTTCTGCTTCGCTCACTGTGTAACCCTCGTTCTGGAAGTATCCAACCAGTTTACTGCGGGTTACCACATCATCTTCTACGACTAATACGTGATAGCTCATCTACACCACTTTTCTTATTTAATAGTTTCAGTGACTATTCTATTCATAACTAGTAACAATTCTAGTGGTACAGAAGATAAAAGCCAGAAACATGGATTTTTTTTGATACAAGACAATCTTAAACCTTGCTATTTATCGTCCATCGCAATTCAATATAGGCATTACTACTAACGAGTAACTTTGCGTTTCGCAAATAACCTTGTTATTCAGCCTTGGTGTGCTTATGCCCAAGTGACTTCAAGATGCATATAAGCAACATCACAAGACTAAGTCAGGATCTAACAAATGAAAGATACGAAAGCGTTCAACGAGCAAAGAGCAGAAATATACTGGTGGCTATCAAGCTTATTTGCCAAAGAGCTCACTCAAGAAGAACTCGATCACTACCACTCTGTTGAAATTCGTTCTTTCCTAACTGGTTTAGGCGAAAATGAGACACTAAAGCCAGCGATTGATAAGTTAGTGGATGCGCTGAACCGCCTACAAACTCGTGAAGATGCTCAGCTAGAACTGTCTGCAGACTTTTGCGATCTTTTCTTAAAGACAGATAAGCACGGCGCTCTTCCTTACGCTTCAATGTATATCGGCGAAACTGGCCTTTTGAATGATAAGCCAGCAAAAGATATGGAAGAGATCATGGCTAAGCACAACTTAGTTGTGAACCAAGATCTAAAAGAGCCAGCAGACCACATTGCTATCGAACTCGATTTCCTTGGTAACTTGATCATTCGTTCAAACGAAACGAATATTGAAGAAGAACTAGAGAATTCATTTGCCGCTCAACAGCAGTTTATCGAACAACAACTGCTGACTTGGTTACCAAAGTTCAACGTGAAATGTCATGACGTTGATGAATTCGGTTTCTACGCCTCCGTCTCATCGTTGCTACTCGCATTCTGTCAATTAGACACTCAATATTTAGCTGGTGAATAGCTTATTGGATGACTCGTTAAATAAATTCAGAAGAATGTGACAATTCACCCGGATTTCCGGGTGAATTTTATTGCGAGTAATTTCTAGTCAGTCTAAAATTGTGACCGCAAACGATAAAATATGAAACATTCACGAAATGCTATGCTTATTATAGTTTTGAGCATTTCGGTGTTAAGACAAGCCGCTCAATAGCGGTTTTTTGTTTTTTAGCACTTTTAGTACCCAAAGAGCCCTACAAATTTAAGCTCTTAGTTAGGTAGCTTAACGGCTACTTTATTCCGTACTTTGGGAAAGTAGCTTCTAATAGGATAAAACCATGGCCACTATAAAAGATGTCGCTCGCTTAGCCGGCGTATCAACAACAACCGTTTCTCACGTAATCAATAAAACTCGCTTTGTTGCAGAAGCAACGCAAGAAAAAGTAAACAAAGCCGTAGATGAACTGAACTATGCACCAAGTGCTGTTGCTCGTAGCTTGAAGTGTAATACAACACGCACCATCGGCATGCTAGTGACTCAATCAACTAATCTATTCTTCTCTGAAGTTATCGATGGTGTTGAGAGCTACTGCTACCGTCAAGGTTACACTTTGATCCTGTGTAATACGGGCGGCATCTATGAGAAGCAACGTGACTACATTCGAATGCTTGCAGAGAAACGTGTAGATGGCATCTTAGTTATGTGTTCTGACCTAACTGAAGAACTAAGAGAGATGTTAGACCGTCACGCTGACATCCCTAAAGTTATCATGGACTGGGGCCCTGAGAGCTCTCAGGCTGATAAGATCATCGATAACTCAGAAGAAGGTGGCTACCTAGCGACCAAATACCTTATTGAACGCGGTCACTCTAAGATTGCATGTTTAAGTGGCCACTTAGACAAAGCAGCATGTGTTGAACGTATTGCCGGTTACAAGCGCGCACTGAACGAAGCAAAGATTTCTGCTGATGAAAATATGATCATCGAAGGCAACTTTGAGTGTGATACGGCTGTTCTTGCTGCAGAACAAATCGTTGAGATGGAAGATCGTCCAACGGCGGTATTCTGCTTTAACGACACAATGGCACTCGGCTTAATGAGCCGACTGCAAGAAAAAGGCATCCGCATTCCTGAAGATATCTCAGTGATCGGTTACGACAACATCGAACTCGCTGAATACTTCTCTCCGCCGTTAACGACAGTTCACCAACCAAAACGTCGTGTTGGTAAGAATGCATTCGAAATTCTATTGGAGCGCATCAAAGACAAAGACCACGAAAAACGCGTCTTCGAAATGCACCCTGAAATTGTTGAACGAAGTACAGTTAAGACGTTAAATTAATTGATAATTCGAGTTTAATTTCATCAAGCGCACCTTTAGGTGCGCTTTTTTTATCAGCAACTATAATGAACCCTTATGCATAAATGAAAGATCATTAATTGAAGCAGTATCACATTTTGAAATATCAAGTGTGAGCTTCATTCAACAAAAACTTTATTCTATTCAATCAGTCACGCACAGGGCAAACCACTCGAAAGAGTGAGACGCAAAGCTTCCGGCCTAAACCACTCGTTGGTATGGTAGCGGGGTTACCGATGGCAAAATGCAGTAACTACTAATAATTTAGTAATTTACGGCTTATTGACAATTTAATTGCAACATTTTGCTAATCTCTCGGACCTGCTTATTTGGTGGCGTAGTTCAAATACACCGAGATAAATAACATGGATAAACCGATACTAAAGGACTCGATGAAGTTATTTGAGTCCCTAGGAAAAATAAAATCACGCTCAATGTTTGGTGGCTTCGGTCTTTTTGCTGATGACACTATGTTTGCTCTGGTTGTAAATGACCAGTTGCACATACGCGCAGACAAAGGCACAACTAAACAATTCGAACAACAAGGGTTTCAACCGTACGTCTACAAAAAACGTGGTTTCCCTGTCGTTACTAAATATTTCGCTTTACCTGAAGGCCTCTGGCAAGACCAAGAGAAAATCTTGCAGCTTGCAACCACGTCTCTAGGTTTTGCTAAAGAAGAAAAAGCTGAGCAGTCTTCTGCTAAGCCGACCCGACTCAAAGATCTGCCTAATCTTCGACTCGCTACCGAGCGTATGTTGAAAAAGGCAGGGATCGATTCTGTAGAACGTTTATATGAATCTGGCTCTGTAAACGCATTTAACGCCATCAAAGAATCGCATGCGTCTTCTGTCAGTATTGAACTACTTTGGGCGCTAGAAGGCGCGATTAATGGTACACATTGGTCTGTTATACCGCAGCAGCGTCGCGAAGAGCTTATCAATCGCGTCAATTAACATTGTCAGTGCAATCTATATACATAACTAAGCCGCATTTACTGCGGCTTTTTTTATATCTGGTGAAAGTTAATCTATGCTTTGCCTGTCTATCTATACTATCGGTATGCATTGAAAATTTAGAGGAAGTATCAATGAGTAAGAAAATGATATTGGGTATTGTGTTGGTCGTAACCATCGTCTTGTTAGGCATCAATTTCGGCCAGTACTTAACGCTTGAAAATGCTAAGGCCCAACAAGCTGTGTTAAATGACTACATTGACAGCAACTTTATTGCGGCTGCCGCTATCTATTTTGTCGCGTATGTCATGATTACGGCTTTCTCCATTCCTGGTGCCGCTGTTGTAACCTTATTAGGGGCCGCGCTATTTGGCTTCTGGAACAGCTTGCTACTGGTATCTTTCGCAAGTGCGATCGGTGCGACCTTAGCTTTCTTAAGTAGCCGTTACCTGTTGCGTGACTGGATTCAAACCAAGTTTGGTGACAAATTGGCGACGATTAACAAGGGGGTTGAAAAAGACGGCGCATTTTACCTGTTTTCTCTGCGTCTGATTCCTGTATTCCCATTTTTCCTTATCAACCTATTGATGGGTCTAACACCGATGTCAGTGAGTCGTTACTACATTACGAGTCAAATCGGGATGTTACCGGGGACGGCGGTTTTCTTGAATGCTGGTACTCAGCTCGCAGAAATTGATTCACTTTCGGGCATCGTCTCCCCTTCAGTACTATTGTCATTTGCGTTATTGGGTATATTCCCAATAGTGGCTAAATGGTTGATGGGGAAGTTTCGCTCAGCACCCGTAGCTGAATAACGTATATAGCTGAATAATTTATAATAGCTAAATAACACAGATAGCCGAATAAGGTTCTATTTCAATGAAAATCTTCAGTGCATCGAATCCGACAGAAGCTCATATCATCTGTGGATTGTTAGAAAGCGAGAATATTGCCTGTGAAGTCCGTGGTGAGGGGTTGTTCGGATTAAAGGGGGAAATCCCATTCACTGAAGAAACTGACCCTTACGTATGGTTATATGAGCCAGAATTGGCCAGTAAAGCTCGCATGCTCGTCAATGACTACCAAAAGCAGCAAGATTCGATCATCTATGAAGAGTGGCGTTGTGGTGAGTGTCATGAAGTCAACGAAGCGCAATTCGGCTCTTGCTGGCAGTGCGGTGCTGCCTCACCTGAATAGCAGGGTTTCAGTGACCTGATAGAACGATTCGGTCAGATACCTCCTCCAATTAAAAACGGGAAGCTAAAGTTAGCTTCCCGTTTTTATTTCAATTCGATTAACTCATCATCTTTGATTTCACGCCTAGAAAATCACTGAATTTGTTTTTGAATAAACGCAATCGAACGCTGATTAAACTCTTCAGGGTTTTCCACGTTACACACGTGTCCACAATTCGGGATTTCTACTAGCTCACTCGATTCATGCGCTGCAACCATTTCTTTTACAGGCTTAATAAACATGTAGTCACGTTCACCCATCAAATAAAGAGTCGGTATTGGTAGCTCTCTATCTTTAAAATATTTCATCAAGGGGTTTACATCAGCCGTTAAGATAAACCAGCGTTTAAATTCTTTCTGGCACAGTTTTTTGGCTTCGCGGATAAAAAGGTGACGAGACTCTTTTTGGCTTTTTTGTGGCATCACAACATAAGCAAAAAGGCTGTATAACCACATGTAAGGAATGATGTGCTTGCTGAGGTTACCAAACTTGATTAACACTTGAGAGCGAGTGTTTAGCTTGGTGACAGCGCCACCCAGTACCATTGAACGTACACGGCCAGCCGCCAGTTCGGCAACGTTACGCACAATAATCGTGCCCAAAGACATGCCAACAAAATGTGCAGAACGGATCTTAAGATGGTCTAACACTTTAAGAATATCAAGCGTCACCGATTTGAACGTATAACGATTCGAAATCAGCCCTTTAAGTATATTGTCTGATTTACCGTGCCCTCTCAGATCAATGAGAAGTAAGTTGAAATGCTGTTTATACGCTTTGATCTGCTTGAACCAGATGGAGGAACTGCCTCCTGCGCCATGCACAAATACAACCCACTCATCGCTCGTAGGGTGAGTAAATGTTTTATGAAATAGTAAACTCTCAGACATACCTATCGCTTTAATTATTGGAATGGAGCTATGCCTCATCACGAGGCGATGACTAAGGATACCACGCTATTAAGAACTTTAAGTGATAATAGTGTCAAACCTATCATTAGTCATGTGAATACCTACCTCACCTTTTCTACCTGACTAAAATGAGTTTGCAAGCTTTGTCTTCGTAAACGTGATGTGCTCTGACCAGGAAACCAAAAGGCACTCTACAATTAGAGCGCCTTCATTTAGTACGAGCGGCAGTTGCTCGCCAGCTAACTTTAAAGCTAAGTCAACAAGTTAAAATGCTGAATGATACATAGCTAGGTATTCTTTAGCCGCATCTTCCCAACTAAAATCTTGCTGCATCGCATAAAGCTGAGCACGCTTAATTTCAGATGGGTTTTGTGCATAAAGCAGTAATGAACGATGTAACACAGCCAATAACGCCTGCGGTGTTGGCTCTTCAAAAGCAAACCCAGTCGCGACTTCAGGATCTTCATCGTAATCATTCACGCTGTCTTTTAAACCTCCCACAGAACGAACAATCGGCAAAGTACCGTAAGCCATGCTGTAGATTTGGTTTAAGCCACACGGTTCAAATTCCGAAGGCATCAAGAAGAAATCAGAGCCTGCTTCAACCAAGTGCGCAAGTTCATTATTGTACGCTTCTACGAACGAGAACTTATCTGAGTGAAGCGCTGATAGCTCTTTCAATTGACTCGCCAAAACCGGATCGCCAGTACCGACAATCACGATCTGAAGATCATTTTTCAAAAACTGTTCGATGATAGGCAGTAAGTAATGAACACCTTTTTGATTCGTCAAGCGACAAACCATGCCATAAACCGCGCAATCGGCAACGGGTAAACCTACATCTTGTTGCAGTTTTTGCTTACAAGCTGATTTTCCGCGAGCCATGCTGTGCTTGGTCGCTTTGTATTTACGAGGAAGGAAAGCATCAGTTTCCGGATTCCAAGCCCCATAATCACACCCATTCAAAATGCCGAACAGATCAGCAGATCTGTGTTGGAATTCTGCAGCCATACCGTGGCTACCTAATTCCGTTTTCAACTCTTCTGCATAGGTAGGACTTACTGCGTTCACTTTATCCGCACACATCACTCCAGCTCTTAGCATAGTGACATGAGTGTCACTCACTGAAGCTTCAGGCGCATGGTAACGGTGCATCTCTGGCAGGAATTGAAGTTCATCGTAGGCGAACACACCTTTGAAAACCGCATTGTGAATCGAAATAACACTGCGCGTATTTTCAAAGAAATCGTGTTGTTGATAACGCGATTTAAGCAAGAAAGGAACGAAACCAGTATGCCAGTCATTTGCATGAATGATATCCGGTTGGAAACCAAGCTTAGGAAGCATATCAAGACAGGCTGCACTAAAGAACGAGAAGCGCTCTCCGTTATCAGCATAAGCTTGATTGTTTTCTGCGTACATTTCCGGGCGGTCGAAATACTTGGCACATTCAATACCAAAAACTGGAACGCCTTCTACGCTCAGTTTTTTAACTTGATAAGCCGTATGAGGCCAATGATCGAGTTCAGTCGATAAAATAACTTCTGCTGAATCAATGTTTGGAATGTTTCTATATGCGGGGATAGTCACTCGAACGTCCTGTTCGAGTGTTTGCAACGCTTTCGGCAGTGCCTTGGCTACATCAGCCAAGCCACCACTTTTAATCAAGCCTTCAACTTCAGACGCTACAAAAAGTACCGAGAGAGTCTTAGTAACCAACTCGTGCTCCTTTAGAAATCACTACGACACCATCGTCAGATACGTGGTAATGCTTTTTGTCTTCTGTCAGATTTACACCAATCTGTGTACCCGGTGCGATATCTGCGTCTTTATCAATGATAACGCGGCGCAAGATACAACCCTCACCCACTTTTACATCACCGAGTAAGATGCTTTCGCTAATATCACACGCTGATGCGATATTGCTGCGGAAGCCCAGTACACTCTTTTCAATACGCGAACCACGTACATAACTACCGCTACACACAAGGCTATCAATGATCTGAATTCGACCATTTGCCGAATCAGTAAACGTAGCTGGTGGTAGTGGCGGGTAATAAGTGTGTAGAGGCCATTTACGGTTGTATAGCGAGAATGGCGCATCTTTCTTAAGAAGGTCCATGTGCGCTTGCCAGTACGCGTCAATCGTACCTACATCGCGCCAGTAAACTTCTTCTTTCTCACCAGTAATACGGTTGGTGCTGAAATCATAAACAAACACGTCACCACGTGGGAACATGTTTGGAATAATATCTTTGCCGAAATCGTGTGTCGAACCTTCTCTATCAGCATCTTCCGTTAGTTCAGCAAAAAGCTCTTTCGCTTCGAACACGTAGTTGCCCATTGAAACGAGCGCTGATTCTGGATCGCCCGGGATCGACTTCGGATTTGCAGGTTTCTCTTCAAAGCCAATCATACGGCCGTCAGCATCAACCTCAATAACACCGAATTCTGATGCTTCAGCAAGCGGCATGCGCAATGCTGATACTGTTAGAGCCGCTTTCTTCTCTTTATGGAAATCAAGCATCTGTTTGATGTCCATCTTATAAATATGGTCTGAACCAAAAATACATACTTGATCAGGTTCTTCCAACTCCATAAAGCCCATGTTTTGGTAGATAGCATCTGCTGTGCCTTCATACCAACGCTTTCCTTTACGCATTTGCGCAGGAATTGGGTCGATAAAACGGTCTGTTATACCACTGATATTCCAGCCTTTTTTCATATGATGGAACAGTGACTGTGACTTAAATTGTGTTAATACGTAGATCTTCATTAGATCAGCATTAACGAAGTTGTTCAAAGCGAAATCAATTAAGCGGTAACTACCACCGAAAGGAACCGAGGGTTTGCTGCGAGATTCAGTTAAAGGTCTTAAGCGAGAGCCTTCACCACCAGCAAGAATCATTCCCAATACACCAGCCATTTTATTCTCCATATATCTATAGCTTGTCGATGTTAGTACTCGTAGAGGTATCTTCCTCTGGGGGATGAGCACCAACACTTATTTCGGTATTTAGCGAATATCCATTCACATACAGTGACAATATCCTAAGCCAAACGTTGTTATGTGTGCACTATTCTTTGCACTTGGTTTTATATACGTTATCGACTTTTCGGCCGAATTCAATTTTTAATACGCCATTCTGTGGTACGTAAGCTGATTGCTTTCCTAAGACTTAAAGCAGCTCACACTACACCGTCCAGACGAAACATTACATTAACACCCGACACACATCAGGTATACAACTAAACGCTGATCTGTGAGTTACAATATTTTAATTAAGTTACATTTTCGTTAAAGTTGCATAAGAAGATATGATTAATTGCCGCCATTAATTTCGCGGTGTGAATTTAATAAATCCCCACCGACGAAACACCAGGTCAACAAGTTGCATATTTAGTCATATTGAGATCAAAAAAAGCAGCCATTAGGCTGCTTTTTCATCAATAACGTTCAGTTATTTCTCTTTAGGCTTTTTACGCTTATCCGTAACTTCCCACTTACCGTCGATGTACAACGCAGTCCAACCGGACGGTTTTCCATCTACTTCAGTACGCACGTAGTTTTCTTTGGTCTTACGACTAAAACGAACCACTGTCGGCTTACCATCAGGGTCAGCAACTGGCGCTGATGCTAGGTATTGGAACTTAGGTGAGATACGGTCTTTAAAACGAACCAGCTCTTCCACTAATGGTGCACGTGTTTCACGTGATTTAGGGAAGTTGCTCGCAGCCATAAATAGACCAGAAGCACCATCACGAAGAACAAAGTACGCGTCTGAATTTTCACACGGAAGTTCAGGGAAATGCACCGGGTCTTCTTTTGGTGGCGCAACTTCGCCATTTTTCAGAATCTTACGAGTGTTCTTACAATCTTCACTCGTACAGTCCATGTATTTACCAAAACGACCGTTCTTCAGAACCATGTCAGAACCACACTTGTCACACTCAACAAGTGGACCATCGTAGCCTTTCACTTTAAATTCGCCGTGCTCAACCACATAACCTTCACAGTTCGGGTTGTTACCACATACGTGCATCTTACGCTTATCATCGATTAGATAGGCATCCATTGCCGTTTCACAAATAGGACAACGCTTTTTAGCTCGAAGTGCTGCTGTTTCAACGTCTTCTTCAAGCACGTTGATAATGCCTTCTTCATCACCAAGGTTGATTGTTGTCTTACAACGCTCTTTTGGTGGAAGTGCATAGCCAGAACAACCAAGGAATACGCCTGTCGAAGCAGTACGAATACCCATTTTACGGCTACAAGTCGGACACTCAATATCGGTTTCCACGATATGATTTGGCTTCATGCCACCAGCGTCTTCGTCTAAGTCTGCTTTTTCCAAATCGCCAGTAAAGTCTTCGAAGAAGTTATCTAGCACGCCTTTCCAGCTTGCTTCGCCTTCTGCGATTTGGTCCAACTTCTGCTCCATACGAGCAGTGAAGTCGTAGTTCATTAGGTCATTGAAGCTGCCATCTAGACGGTCAGTAACAATTTCACCCATCTTCTCAGCATAGAAACGACGCTGTTCAACTTTTACATAACCGCGATCTTGAATCGTTGAGATGATTGATGCGTATGTTGAAGGACGACCAATACCACGCTTCTCAAGCTCTTTAACTAGCGCCGCTTCAGTGAAACGAGCCGGTGGCTTAGTGAAGTGCTGTTTAGGGTCTAGCGCAATCAGATCAAGCTTATCGCCGATCTGTACTGCTGGAAGGATCGTATCTTCGTTCTTGCCCATTGGACGCTGAACACGAGTCCAACCATCAAATTTAAGGATACGACCTTTCGCTTTCAACGTGTACTCATCTGCTTTAACGCTTACTGTCGTTGAATCGTATTGAGCTGGCGTCATTTGACACGCTACGAATTGATTCCAAATTAGCGAGTAAAGCTTGTGTGCGTCTGCGTCTACGCCGTTTAGATCTTCCGACTTAACATCTACACTTGAAGGACGAATCGCTTCGTGGGCCTCTTGAGCGCCCTCTTTGCTGCCGTATACAAGTGCTTTAGGTGGAAGGTATTGCGCGCCGTACTCAGAACCAATGTATTCACGAGCGGCTTCTACAGCTTCTGAGCTCAAGTTAGTTGAGTCAGTACGCATATAAGTGATGTAACCCGCTTCATACAGGCGTTGAGCCAGCATCATGGTTTTCTTTACGCCATAACCAAGACGCGTACTCGCCGCTTGTTGCAGCGTCGACGTGATGTAAGGTGCAGACGGCTTACTCTTTGTTGGGCGGTCTTCACGTTTACATACTTCGTATTGCGCTTTTTCTAAAACGCTAACAGCAGCTTGTGTTTGCGCTTCATTTTCAGGTTTAAACGCAACACCGTCTTTCTGTGCAACTTGCAGTCTAAAGTCGGTTTTCTCTGCTGTTTTAGTATCAGCATGCACATCCCAGAACTCTTCAGGGATAAAGGCGTTGATCTCGCGCTCACGCTCTACCAGTAGTTTTACCGCTACTGATTGAACACGGCCAGCGGACAGGCCTCGTGCTACTTTTTTCCAAAGCAGAGGTGACACCATAAAGCCAACAACACGGTCCATAAAACGTCGTGCTTGTTGTGCGTTTACGCCATCAATATTTAGCTCACCTGGCGTTTCGAAAGCTTGTTGAATAGCATTCTTGGTGATTTCGTTAAAAACCACTCGCTTGTATCGCGTTTCATCGCCGCCGATGATCTCACGAAGGTGCCATGCGATAGCTTCTCCTTCGCGGTCCAAATCGGTTGCGAGATAAACATGGTCTGCGTTCTCAGCCAGTTTTTGCAATTCAGCGACGACTTTCTCTTTACCAGGTAGGATTTGATAGTTCGCTTCCCACTCTTTATATGGGTTGATACCCATCTTTTTGATAAGAGCTTTGCGATCTTTTTCTTTTTTGATACGAGCTTTGTCTTCTGGGCTCATACCCTTGGTTGAAACTGCAGCAGCCTTTTGACCAGTACTTTGACCTGCCGTTGGTAAATCACGTACGTGACCTACACTCGACTTAACGACAAAGTCTTTACCAAGATATTTATTGATAGTTTTAGCCTTGGCTGGCGACTCCACTATAACGAGCGATTTACCCATATTGACTCTAACGTCCTTAATCACGATGCTTCAGCACCAACAATTTAGCTTGTGGGCTTTTACGCATGATATTCTAAATTCATTGCTTCTTTTTTTACTATTGTGCGAGATTACTAGAAGATCAACCGCTTTTTTCAAAATTGGATCTGATCGCTCGACAATTCGACGACTCATAGATAAAAGGGTCACAATATAAAGAAGCTATAAAGTACTCACTAAGAATACTTGCAAGAGCCTATTCATCAGGCATTACGTCTAAACGGGCTCATACTAAGCTTGTCCGCGAATCTAACGCGAGCCCCATTCAATTATTTTTGCCGTAAATCACAAAATAAATTGTGGATGTTTGAAAAGACTCTCTTAATCGGTTGTGAAATCATTGAATTTCTAGTTCGACACCATAAACTCAACGTTATATTCAGTTATCAGAGATAAACTCATGACAAAGAAAGTAATAGCAGAATTTGATTTACTGCTTATCGCAAACCAAATTATCCAATCACATGATGACTACATTGAAGGCATGCGCGCAAACAGCGTAGTAGAAAAAGACGATGTACTCGTCTTCAAAGGTGAATACTTCTTAGACAGCAATGGAATGCCGACCGAGAATACAACCGCGGTATTTAACATGTTTAAATACTTAGCGCACCACCTTTCGAAAGAATTTACAATTCAGCAATAATTAAAAAGCTTGCCACTTAGGCAAGCTTTTTTGTTCCTAAACCTTTACATACTAAGCATTTTTATAGACTTAGCATTTTCAGCTTGTCGAAGTAATCAGGGAATGTCTTTGACGTACAACCTGGATCATTAATCGTCACAGGCGTATCGCTCAAGGCAACCAGCGAGAAACACATCGCCATACGGTGATCATCGTAAGTATCAATCGCCGCATGAGTCAGTTCAGCCACAGGGTTAACAATAATGTAATCTTCACCCTCTTCCACTTCAGCGCCGACTTTGCGTAGCTCTGTTGCCATTGCAGCCAAGCGATCTGTCTCTTTCACACGCCAGTTGTAGACATTACGGATTGCCGTTGTGCCTTTCGCAAACAATGCGGTTGTCGCGATAGTCATCGCAGCATCTGGGATATGGTTATAGTCCATATCAATGCCTTTCAGCTCGCCACAACGAGAAATAACGTAGTCGTCACCCCATTCGATTTCCGCACCCATTTTCTCAAGCGCATCAGCGAATTGGATATCACCTTGGATACTGTTTTTACCAATACCAGTGACCTTAATCTCACCACCTTTGATAGCAGCGGCTGCAAGGAAATATGACGCAGATGATGCATCACCTTCAACCAAGAAATCACCCGGTGCCGAGTAAGATTGCCCGGTAGGAATCACAAACTCTTGGTAATCATTATTGATCACGTCCACACCAAATTGCTTCATGATGTGCAGCGTAATATCGATGTAAGGTTTAGAAACCAATTCACCGTCAATTTTAATGGTCACTTCACCTTCAGCTAAAGGCGCAGCCATCAAAAATGCCGTCAAAAATTGACTAGAGATCGAACCGTCGATAGAAACCGTACCGCTCTTCAAACCGGTACCTGTGATCTTCAATGGCGGGTAGTTTTCGTTCTCTAAATATTCAACGTCGGCACCGGCTTCTCGTAGTGCTGTTACTAAGTGGCCAATTGGGCGCTCTTTCATGCGAGGCTCACCAGTAAGAACGTATTCACCGCGACCTAAACATAGTGCAGCCGCCAACGGACGCATCGCCGTACCCGCGTTACCTAAGAAAAGCTCTAGGGCTTTGTCACTTGAGAATGCACCACCAACACCTGTCACTTCACAAACGGTTTTGTCTGCAGACAACTGATAATCAACACCTAACTGAGTCAATGCATTCAACATATGACGAATATCATCACTGTCTAGCAAGTTTGTTAGGCGAGTGGTTCCCGTAGAAAGTGCAGCCAAAAGAAGTGCACGGTTGGAAACGCTTTTTGAACCAGGTAGGTTAACTTCCCCGTTCACTTTTTGAATTGGTTGTAACGTAAGGCTTTCCATTAAATCTTATAGTCCTTGTACCACCCGAAGTCACTGGTGCGTATTTATTTTCGGGTGATGAATAATTCTTCGTACTTGCAGACTAACGAACTTTTCCAACGAACTCCAGAGCTAATCCGGCCCAAACCGGTGATTAATTAGCCAATCAATCGTATTTATATACTAGTACACGAGATCAACTCGAACACCATCTGAAAAATAGAGAATTCGTACATCATCGCCTCGGTTGAACAGCATCGAGTTATCGACATCTTGGATAATGTTGACCAACTTGTCGTCTTTGGTTTTGACCAATAACTCGACCAGTTTGTACTCTACTTTATATTGTGTGTTACCTCGGTTACGAGCAATACCCGCACCTGCTACTGCACCTACAGCTGTCGCCACTTCTTTACCAGTGCCGCCGCCAAACTGGTTACCAATCAAGCCACCAATCGCCGCACCTAACAAGGTTTCCCAACCATTCGCTTTCGACTCAACGATCTCTTGCTGAGTGATGTATCTGACCGTATCAATCTCACCATAAACCACCTCGTTTACTGGTCGAGCTTGGTTTCTGTTGTAAGCTGCATTTGCCAACATGGGCAAAACAAGTAAAATCCAAAGCAACTTCTTCATTGTAAAACTCCTAAAGACCTCTTGGTCAGTGATTAATCTGTAATGCGGTACTTATGACTATATACCTAACCGAACTTGATACTACTAGTATAGAGTTTCCTTCGCCTTTCGACGCGCTTGATGACCCCAACGGTCTGCTCGCCTTCGGTGGTGATTTATCACCAATGCGAATTTTAAACGCTTATAGCCAAGGTATATTTCCATGGTATGGTCCAGGTGAGCCTATACTTTGGTGGAGCCCTGCACCGCGAGCGGTATTTAATCCTAAGACATTCGAACCGTCAAAAAGTCTTAAAAAGTTTCAAAGAAAGCACAATTACCGAGTCAGCATCAACCAAGCGACGGACAGAGTAATTGGTTATTGCTCTTCACTAAGACCCGAAGAAGAAACTTGGCTAAACAGCGACATGCAGTCAGCCTACCGCAAACTCGCTTCATTAGGTTTCTGCCACTCGGTTGAGGTTTGGCAAGATGATGAACTGATCGGTGGACTTTACGGCTTACAAAGAGGCCAAGTCTTTTGCGGTGAATCGATGTTCAGCCTAAAGACCAATGCCTCTAAAATTGCGCTGTGGTACTTTTGTAAACACTTTACCCGATTCGGCGGACAACTGATTGATTGCCAAGTCATGAACCCTCACTTGGAATCCTTGGGCGCTATCGAGGTTGATAGGGATGAATTCCTAGGCTCTCTGCAATTACTCAAAGAGTTCTCCGTTGACGATGCATGCTTTAAAACCCAATGGCTAAAGGAAATGCCTTAATGAATCCAGATTTACAACAAATCAGAATTGGATTAACAGACAATCACGCTTGCAGCTACTTACCTCACTTCGAAGAGAGAGTGGCGGTCACGCTTGACGAACACATGCACACCTCAGATAACTATGAAGTTCTGCTTGCGAATGGATTTCGCCGCAGTGGTTCAACCATTTATAAGCCACATTGCGATAATTGCTCAGCATGCCAAGCGATTCGGCTTTCAATTCCTGAGGTTAAGCTTTCCAAAAGCCAACGACGGATCCTTAACAAAGGAAAATCACTACGTTGGGAACTGAAAGATGAGATGGATGACAACTGGTTTGACTTATACAGTCGCTATATCACCGCTCGTCACCGTTCGGGAACCATGTACCCACCCAAGAAAGAAGAGTTTCTACAATTCTCTAAAAATGAGTGGCTTACTACAAAGTTCATGCACATCTATGATGAGAACAAGTTGGTTGGTATCGCCGTAACCGACAACATGGCTCACTGTACGAGCGCGTTTTATACCTTCTTCGATCCTGATATAGACATTTCGATGGGAACACTTGGCGTTCTATTTCAGATCCAACATGCCCAGAAAGAACAAAAACAATGGTTATATTTGGGTTATCAAATCGATGAATGCCCTGCGATGAACTATAAAGTACGATTTCAACGTCATCAAAGGCTAGTAAATCAGCGGTGGCAAGGGTAGAATACGCGACAACTTTACATATTTTGATTTTAACGGCACAATCAAGCCGTTGAAAACCGCCAAATTTCGAAAGAGGATTAGATGGCTAAAGAAGACGTAATCGAGATGCAAGGCACTGTCCTTGATACTCTACCAAACACAATGTTCCGTGTTGAGCTTGAAAACGGTCACGTAGTGACAGCACACATCTCTGGTAAAATGCGTAAGAACTACATCCGTATTCTTACTGGTGATAAAGTAACTGTTGAGATGACTCCATACGACCTTTCTAAAGGCCGCATCGTCTTCCGTGCTCGTTAATTTTTAATTAGCGAATACAATAAGAAGCGGAGCTTAAGGCTCCGTTTTTTATTGCCTGAGCTTTTTACTACACAAGCACATCAATCTCGCATCTCGCATCTCGCATCTCGCATCTCGCATCTCGCATCTCGCAAGCATAAAAAAACGCACAACCTAAGTCATGCGTTTTATATTTAAGCCTTTGATTTATCAATCACTTCGTTAGTGCATGACCTCTTCTTTAGCACCAACATAGATGAAATCCAATTCGTCTTTTTTCAGGGATACTTTAACCGTACCGCCATCAACCAAGCTACCGAACAGTAACTCGTTAGCAAGTGGTTTCTTAAGCTTCTCTTGAATCACACGTCCCATTGGACGAGCACCCATGGTCTTGTCATAGCCTTTATCAGCTAACCAGTGACGAGCATCCTCAGAAACCTCTAAAGACACGCCACGAGCGTCCAGTTGAACCTGAAGCTCGACAATGAACTTATCAACTACTTGGCTAATCACACTTGGGTCAAGGCTGTTGAACCAAATGATATTATCAAGACGGTTACGGAACTCAGGAGTAAATACCTTCTTGATTTCGCCCATCGCATCTGGCGCATGATCTTGTTGGATCAGGCCGATCGATTTCTTCTCGGTTTCAGCCACACCTGCGTTGGTCGTCATCACTAGAATCACATTGCGGAAATCCGCTTTGCGACCATTGTTGTCAGTTAGCGTGCCGTTATCCATTACCTGCAGTAGCAAGTTAAAGATATCTGGGTGAGCTTTCTCGATTTCATCCAGTAACACAACAGAGTGCGGGTTCTTGATTACGGCATCCGTTAGCAAACCACCTTGGTCGTAACCAACATAACCAGGAGGCGCACCAATCAAGCGGCTCACTGAGTGTCGCTCACCGTACTCAGACATATCAAAGCGCAGAAGCTCAATACCCATCAACTTAGACAGCTGAACAGTCACCTCTGTTTTACCGACACCAGTAGGACCAGCAAACAAGAATGAACCAACAGGTTTATTGTCTGCACCCAATCCAGCACGGGTCAGCTTAATTGCTTCACTCAATACATCGATTGCAGGGTCTTGTCCGAATACCAACATTTTCATGCGCTCATCCAGTTTCTGGAGTGTATCTTTGTCTGAAGACGATACTGACTTTTCAGGAATACGCGCCATTTTCGCAACCATTGACTCAATATCAGCCACGCTTACCGTTTTCTTACGACGGCTTGCAGGTGCCAAACGACTACGAGCGCCCGCTTCATCGATTACGTCAATGGCCTTATCAGGAAGGTGGCGTTCATTAATGTATTTAGCTGACAGTTCCACAGCGGCACGCAACGCTTTATTGGTGTAGCGCACTTCGTGGTGAGCTTCGTATTTTGGCTTCAAGCCAATCAGGATCTTGGTCGTATCGTCTAGCGATGGTTCAATAATATCTATTTTCTGGAAGCGACGAGCTAAAGCACGCTCCTTCTCAAAAATACTGCTGTACTCTTGGTACGTTGTTGAACCGATGCAACGTAATTTGCCACTGCTTAGTAGTGGTTTAATTAAGTTTGCCGCATCAACCTGACCACCCGATGCAGCCCCGGCACCGATAATGGTGTGGATCTCATCGATGAACAGAATCGCGTCTTCTTCTTTCTCCAGTTGCTTAAGAATCGCTTTAAAACGTTTCTCAAAGTCACCACGATATTTGGTTCCGGCTAACAGTGAACCGATATCTAGAGAATAAATTACGCTGCTCTGAATGATTTCAGGCACTTGTCCTTCAACGATGCGCCATGCAAGACCTTCCGCGATGGCAGTTTTACCTACCCCCGCTTCACCCACTAACAGAGGGTTGTTCTTACGACGACGACACAGAACTTGGATAGTGCGTTCTAGCTCTTTGTCACGACCGATTAGTGGGTCAATATTGCCCTGCTTTGCGACTTCGTTAAGGTTAGTAGCAAAATTTTCTAAACGGTCTTCAGAGTTAGCTTCTTCAGCATTTTCTGCACCACCAAATGAATCGGATGATGAAGGACTGTCGCCTTCGTTGCTCGCTTTGGTAATACCGTGTGAGATGAAGTTAACAATATCTAAGCGACTAATGTCGTTTTTCTTGAGAAGATATGCCGCGTGAGATTCTTGCTCACTAAAAATAGCCACAAGTACGTTAGCACCTGTTACTTCGCTGCGACCTGAAGATTGAACATGAAAAACAGCGCGTTGAAGTACTCGTTGGAAGCTCAACGTAGGCTGAGTTTCGCGAGTTTCGTCGCTTTCAGGGATAAGTGGGGTCGTTTGATCGATAAAAATATCGAGCTCATTGCGAAGAGCATCGAGATCAGCCTGACAAGCTTGGAGCGCTTCCTTGGCCGCATCATTTTCTAATAATGCTAGTAGGAGGTGTTCGACAGTCATGAATTCATGTCGCTTGTCTCGCGCACGAGCAAATGCGCCATTTAAACTCGTCTCTAATTCTTTATTTAGCATAAGTACCTCCTAAGGGAACAACAGTGTTGTTCGAGCAATTTATACTTGCTCCATTGTACATAGTAGCGGATGCTCATTTTCCTTTGAGTACATCGTGACCTGCGCTACCTTTGTTTCCGCTATTTCAGCACTGTATGTGCCGCATATAGCTTTACCTTCATAATGAACCTTGAGCATCACTTCCGTTGCTTTTTCGATATCTAGTGAGAAGAATCGCTCTAGGATCTCGATTACAAAGTCCATGGGCGTGTAGTCATCGTTATTCAACACAACGTTATACATCGCCGGTGGCTTTACTTTTGTTGCTTCTTTCTCCAGTAAATCTGAGCCTGGAGATGCCCATTCAAAGTTTCTGCTCATATCGCTTTGCTAAGGGTTATTTTTCGGAAGTCGTGAGTGTTTACCTAACTCAAATTTACCACATTCACGCTTTACCGTGTACTAAGAAACTGCACCTAGAAACAGTACCAAAAAATATTCCTCTATACTGAGCCTAATCCACCATTTCCATCGCTGCAAATAAAAGATCTCGATTAACAAGATTAACATATGTGATTGATTAAAAAGACGCCATAACTATTGATACTAACGATAAGATTACCGCTAAGTTACTATTTGGTTAATAGTTTGCGGTTAATCTCGAATGTGATTTGTTATTAAAATTGATCACTTTTATACCAATTTACTATTGACTGTGCTCAATCATTAGCTACATTGGAGCTAAAAGGTTTTTTAATACACTTTTGCAACATGAATTAAAATCAGTAACACGCTTCAAAAATTAACAATAAGGAATAATTACGCAGGGTAGCGTTAATTTCCGTAAGCAATGTACGAGATTCAAGCTATTAGCTGAAATTCTTTAGCTGGTAGGAATGATATCAATCGCACTTACAACAATTGATATAACAACGTTAGTAACAAAATGCATGAGGGATGTATAGCATGGCTACAGGTACAGTAAAATGGTTTAACAATGCCAAAGGGTTTGGCTTTATTTGTCCAGAAGGTGAAGACGGCGATATTTTCGCGCACTACTCCACAATACAAATGGAAGGTTATCGAACCTTAAAGGCTGGTCAGCAGGTCGACTATGAAGTAGAAAGTGGACCTAAAGGCTCGCATGCTAGCTCCGTTGTTCCTGTAGAAGGCAGCGCCGCAAAATAGGCGAATGCAAACTCATGTTAACCTCCATCAGTCGTCATTAACGGTGACAGGTAAACAGAATATTGAAACCGATCATTTAATACCTGTAACACAGGATTACGTGAGCGGTTTTTTTCGTTTTTGGGGCTCTAAAGTTGCTCACTGGACAATGAGCTCGAAGAGCTACTCCCCTTAAGCTAGGTCTTAAGAAGTATTAGACAGAAAAAAGACGCTTTAACATTATCGTTAAAGCGTCTTTCGTTTTGACTTTATCTATAACTTAGCTATCAGCCTAAGCAACTCGTTAGCAAATCACGTTCATGAGTGACTAACGATGAGTCCAATCACTATGCATCAATAAACGCGTTTAGCGTTGAGCTTGGGCGCATTAGTGTTGAAACCAATGCATCGTCAAGTAGGTAGTAACCACCTAAGTCGCCAGCCACACCTTGAGCGTTGTTCAGCTCTGCAACGATCGCTTCTTCACTTTCAGCCAGTTGACTTGCCACACCTGCAAACTCAGCAGCAAGATCAGCGTCAGCCGTTTGCTCAGCAAGCGCCTTAGCCCAGTATGCCGCTAGATAGTAGTGGCTACCACGGTTATCAAGCTCACCTACTCGACGTGAAGGAGACTTGTTGTTATCAAGGAACTCACCCGTCGCTTTATCAAGCGCATCAGCTAGAACTTGTGCTTTAGCGTTACCTGTTACTACGCTCAGGTGCTCTAGAGATGCCGCTAGTGCCAAGAATTCACCTAGAGAATCCCAACGCAGGTGGTTTTCTTTCTCTACTTGTTGAACATGTTTAGGAGCAGAGCCGCCAGCACCTGTTTCAAACAGACCACCACCGTTCATTAGTGGAACAATCGATAGCATCTTAGCTGATGTACCAAGCTCTAAAATCGGGAACAAGTCAGTTAGGTAATCACGTAATACGTTACCAGTAACCGAAATAGTATCTAGGCCTTCTTTGATACGAACCAGTGAGTATTGAGTCGCTTCAAGTGGAGCAAGGATCTTAATTTCAAGACCATCGGTATCGTATTCAGGAAGGTATGCTTCAACTTTCTTGATAAGCTGAGCATCATGTGCGCGTGACGCATCTAGCCAAAATACCGCTGGAACACCCGATGCACGAGCACGCGTTACCGCAAGCTTAACCCAGTCTTGGATTGGTGCATCTTTAACCTGACACATACGGAAGATATCGCCTTCCTCTACGTCTTGCTCAAGAAGCACAGCGCCTGAAGCGTCAACAACTTGAACCTGACCAGCAGCTTCAAGGATGAAAGTCTTATCATGAGAACCGTACTCTTCCGCTTTTTGAGCCATCAAGCCAACGTTTGGTACGCTACCCATCGTTGTTGGATCGAACGCGCCGTTCTCTTTACAGAAATCAATAACCGCTTGGTAAATGCTCGCGTAGCTACGATCTGGGATCATTGCTTTGGTATCTTTTTGCTTACCTTCTGGATCCCACATTTGACCAGAAGAACGCAGCATTGCAGGCATAGATGCATCCACAATGATATCGCTTGGTACGTGTAGGTTAGTAATGCCACGGTCCGAATCAACCATCGCTAGTGGTGGCTGAGTCTCGTATACCGCTTGCAGGTCAGCTTCGATTGCTTCTTTCTGCTCTTGAGGAAGCGCATCAATCTTCGCGTAGACATCACCGATGCCGTTATTTACATCAACGCCTAGCTCTTCAAACAGCTGACCGTGTTTAGCAAATACGTCTTTGTAGTAAACCTTAACCGCGTGACCAAAGATCACTGGGTCAGATACTTTCATCATCGTCGCTTTCAAGTGAAGAGAAAGCAGTACACCTTGCTCTTTAGCCGATGCGATTTCTTTTTCGAAGAATGCAACCAAAGCGGCCTTATTCATCACTGACGCATCAATGATCTCTTTATCTTGCAGTGCAAAAGCTGGCTTCAATGTTTTCTTCGCACCATCTTTGCCAACGAATTCAATGCTAACTTCTGTAGCACCTTCAATGGTTACTGACTTTTCGCTACCGAAGAAGTCTTTGTCGTCCATACTTGAAACGTGCGACTTAGAATCTGCAGACCAAGCACCCATTGAGTGTGGGTTCTTCTTCGCGTAGTTTTTAACAGAAAGTGGAGCGCGGCGATCCGAGTTACCTTCACGCAATACTGGATTTACTGCACTGCCTTTGATTTTGTCGTAAGTCGCTTTTACTGCTTTCTCTTCGTCAGTGTTTGCTTCTTCTGGGTAATTAGGAAGTGCGTAACCTTTTGACTGTAGCTCTTTGATTGTTGCTTGAAGCTGAGGTACAGATGCAGAGATGTTTGGAAGCTTGATAATGTTTGCTTCTGGTGTCTTAGCCAATTCACCTAGTTCTGCTAATGCATCACCAATACGTTGCTCTTCGTTCAAATAGTCAGGGAAGTTGGCAATAATACGCCCTGCAAGTGAAATGTCGCGAGTATCAACGTTAATACCAGAAGAAGCTGTAAAAGATTGAATGATAGGCAGCAGAGAGTATGTTGCTAGCGCCGGAGCTTCGTCTGTAATGGTATAGATGATCGTTGGTTTTTCAGTAGGCATGAAATTTCCCTATAGTTCTTACAAGCTCATTTAAAGTAGTGAGCGTGTTATAAATTGACCAGTAAGCCACTCTAAGAGTGAAAACTGCTTACTCGATAGTCGTACTCTATCTTATTTTTCATACAATCTTGATGACAGCATGAACCAAATCCGTGAGTGCGTTGTTATAATAAAACACGAAGGTATAATTAAACAAATCAGGCTTAAGAGTCCATCAACTTGTTCTATTTTGTGTCTTTTAGGCGCGCAAATGATAGCTCAATTCCGTTTCAGTGAAAACTTTTCAGCACACTTCGTTTACATTTTTGCAAGGTAGTTAACATGTCTACTCGCTCACGCAGCGCATCTCGTTCAGACAAACCGGCTCGTTCTGGTGCAACATTAAAACAAAGCGGTAATAGACAAAGCCGAAGCAGTGATAAGAATAACACTGGCAATTCGCACAACAAATCTCACTCAAGCAAGCACCGATATAAAGGCAAGCCTACCAATGCAAAACCTAAGGTTGCGCTCGAAGATCGCAAAGTCATTTTGTTCAACAAGCCTTTCGATACTCTCAGCCAGTTCACTGATGGCGAAGGCAGGAAAACACTCGCCGACTTTATTCCGGTTAAAGATGTTTACGCGGCGGGTCGACTTGATCGCGACAGTGAAGGATTAATGGTCTTGACCAATGATGGCATCTTCCAAGCTAAATTAACTCAACCAAACTCAAAATCGCCAAAGACTTACTGGGTGCAGGTTGAAGGCGCACCTTCTGAGGAAGATTTAGATAAATTGAGAAAAGGCGTGGAGCTAAAAGACGGCATGACACTGCCTGCTCAGGTCGAGGTGATGTCTGAACCTGTTGTGTGGGAAAGAACCCCTCCAGTGCGTTTCAGAGCCGCAATACCGACAACATGGTTAGCGATTACTATCATTGAAGGGCGTAACCGTCAGGTAAGACGAATGACAGCAAATATCGGCTTCCCTACCCTGCGACTTATTCGCTATTCAATGGGCAACATGAATGTAGGGCAGCTTCAGCCTGGTGAGTGGAAAGAGATTTAAGTCATAGCAATACAACAAAGCGAGACACTTATTAGTCTCGCTTTTTTTGTACATGAAGATTGGTTACTCTTGATCTATCATCCATTTACGGAATTCTTTGCGCTCTTTTTTAGAAGCTTTTAGATACCAAGCTTTCAATTGCTCGACACTTTGAGCTTCTGTTGACGCAGTTTTCGTTTGAGTTTTAGCTTCATTTTCTACAACCATTCCTGTTGCCACAGGAACTAAAACCACGGCGTCAGCCGGTTTATCAAGTAACACACCATCCTTGAAGTAGATCGCATTACTTTCATTATACTCAACCAACTGGGAGTCTAACCCGCCAAAAGGTGCAAAACCGGGTTTACGCTCAATGACATTCTGTTGATATTTGATTGCCACTTCATCTTGCACAACATTCCATGAAGGATTTCCGCTTTCGAAGACCTTCTCTGCTTCAATATAACTACGCGCTTTTGGGGACTTAATTTTTACTTCATCACCGGTAACATTAAAGCTCAATATATAAGGCGCTGAAGAGTATACTCCACTATTACCAAATTTTTTATCAAAGCGAACTAGAACTTGGTTAAAGCCTTCATTAATGTGATTCTCACTAATTTTGTTTTCAGCTTGTTGTCCATTAATGAACAAAATTGATACGCCTTTCTGAGGCGTTAGGGTTGCCGCACTTACACTGCCAATAACGCTTGTAAGCAAGCCCAAAGCTAACCATACTTTCTTCATCATATCTCTCTTTCAAATCGAATAAACTACTCTTTATCCTAACAAAAAAGCCACCCTAAGGTGGCTTTTTTTAAGACTCAATTAAGAAGTCAATTAGAATGATGCTTCAACACCAATAGCTAGACCTGAATCAGTTTTGTAAACAACGTTGTCTGAATCGATACCACCCACTTCTGCGTATACTTTAGTGTTTGGTGCGATTGCGTAAGTTGAGTTAACAAACCAACGGTCTTCATCTTTAACGTCTACGTCGTGGTCACCGATTGAGTAACCAGCGTTAAAGCCCCAAAGACCCATAGTGTAACCAGCAGCAAATGCGATTACTGAGTTGTCATCATTATCAGCGTCAGAAGCTACACCGTAATATGCTGTAGATAGGTATACGTTTTCAATACCAGAGTATACTAACTCAGCACCGTAACCTTGGTGATCACCGTTTGCGCTCTCTGCGTTAAGGTTAGCAACAAATGCAGAAACGTCGAAATCAGCGAAACGGTAACCCATACGAGCATCAAAGTATTCTACGTTAGTACCTTCAGCTTCTGCGTTATCAGAACCGTCAACTTTATCTTGAACGTAACCTAACGTAGCGTAGAGATCACCATTATCGAAATCGTAACGAACAGCTTCGTCAGCACATTCTTTAGTTTCATTGTCTAGAAGAGTAGAGATACCGAACGCTTCATCACCGCCGATACCTAGATCATCAACAGCAGTACATAGGCGACCAAATTTGATAGAACCAAAAGTATTGTGGTATGCCGCTACGTATGTATCGCCGTTTTTAGTATTTTCAGCGTTTGCGTTATCAGAACCGTTAAATTCCCAGTAAGCGCCAACTTTCCAGTCAGCGTTCACCATGTATTTTACATCGAAGCCGAAGTCAGCATCTTCGATTTTTTGCTCCATCGAAGAGCCTTTCTTAAATTCGTTGCTGTACACAACTTCGATATCGCCTTTAAGATCAACAGATACGCCATCTTGGTTGTAAATTTCGATAGCTGCGTTTGCTGAACCTGCTGCAGTCATTACTGCTAGCGCTAATAGAGTCTTTTTCATAATAAATCCACTGCCTTTTCTAAGAATGGGAGATCCTTGCCCGGTTCCCTTTTATTTTTATGACTGGTCATTACCACTCTTTGTTGGTTAATCACCGTCACTAAATTTCGAGGTCTAGATTGCAAAAGATTATCCTGCGTGTCAAATAAACTAAAAACAAACCTAAAAAAAACACAAAGCAATCAAAATCAACTACTTACATTTTTTTTCATAGTTTTACGAGCAGCTTATCCTTAGTTTTATTAGGAAATATAATAATCCAAAAAAAGAACAAAACAGCATTTAACACCACAAACAACTTGTAAAAACGCCACATCTCAGGATTTAACACCTACAAGCAAGTCTTTTTTAATATTTATATTTCGCAACATAAATAAAATAGTTAAGTTCCTGATGGTTCAGTTTTTTTTTGTGAACAAGATCTACCTTTGATTCAAAAGCAAGCTATTTCACCGTAAATGTACCGACTAGTGATATGTGCTACTATCCTCGCTCCGTTACGTAGGTCACAGTATGCTAACTACTAAAATTCAAAAATCTATTCGCACCAGTTATCAAAACCTCCAAAATCAGTTGGACAACTTTGTACCTCGACGTGCTCAAAATTACCTTGTTGCAGAAATAGCGAAGACACTTTGTGGTCAATACCACAAAAGTAATCGCATGATTGTTGCAGAAGCGGGAACCGGGATCGGGAAATCACTGGCTTATTTAATGGCAACTATTCCTGTCGCTGTGCTCAATAACCGAAAAATAGTCATATCAACGGCGACGGTTGCGCTACAAGAACAGCTCGTCAATAAAGATCTCCCTCTATATAGAAGACTGACTGATCGAGAGTTTTCTTTCATATTAGCGAAGGGCAGACAGCGTTATTGTTGTTCCGAAAAGCTAGCCGCTGCCTGCGGGGTTGATGGCGGACAAATGGCCATGTTCGAATCTAAGCCAAAGAAGAAGGATATCGACCAACTTCAAACCATGTATCGTAGCCTAACCCAAGGTAAATGGGATGGTGACCGTGATTCGTGGCCAAAACCCATCGACAACATGATTTGGCAGATGATTGTCAGCGATAAGCACAGCTGTAACAACAGTATGCCTACGCATAGAGACTGCCCTTTCCAGAAAGCTCGCTCAGAGCTAGATAAAGCAGACGTGATTATCGCCAATCACAGTTTAGTGATGGCTGATGCAGACTTAGGCGGCGGCGTGATACTGCCTGAACCAGAAAATAGCATCTATATATTCGATGAAGCTCACCATTTACCGCATGTAGCCAGAGATCACTCTTCTGCGGCTGCGAGCTTAAAAGGCGCAGCATCGTGGTTGGAGCGTTTGAATCAATCAATCACTAAGCTTTCAGGCCTCGCTGACGAGAAACGTGTCCATCGATTTCGAAATGAGCTGCAAGACTCAGTGCAACAGCTGATCCCTACCCTGACTCAAATGAGTAAACAGTTTGACGCTAACCACTTTGAAGACGGCTTGTATCGCTTCGAACATGGCGACTTACCAGAGTGGCTTGAGAATGAATCTAAAGATCTCAAGCAGCTCACGCAAAAGGCGAGCCAAGCCGTTGCGAAGATTGCAGACCTAATTGCAGAACGAGTTAAAGACGGCGAGCTTTCAGCAAAACTTGCAGAGCCGGCACTGGCAGAAATTGGCTTCTATATGCAAAGAACAGAGAACCTTGCTCAAGTTTGGCGCTTAATGGCTGAACCGAAGAGAGAAAAAGGCGCTCCTTTGGCTCGTTGGCTCGAACTGAATAAAGAAAGCGAAGGCGATTTCGTTGTGAATGTTTCGCCACTAGAGGTAGGTTGGCAACTGGATCAACAAATCTGGAGCCGCTGTGTGGGTGCCGTATTAGTATCTGCGACCATGAGGGCGCTCAACTCTTTCAGCTTTTTCTGTCATCAAGCCGGTATCAGCCAAAAAGCAGAAGATGGCGTACAGTTTTTGGCTTTGGCATCACCGTTTGATTACCAGAATCAAGCTGAGCTGATCGTTCCGGCAATGAAGTACGAACCACAAGCACCTCAGTTTACCGAATATCTTATTGAAATTTTGCCTAAGGTAATAGAAGACAAAAAAGCCAATCTCGTTCTATTCTCTTCTTACTGGCAAATGAACAAAGTTGCAGAGGCTTTAACAACAGATTTCGTTAAAAAGTCGTGGGCATTGCAGGTTCAAGGCGATACTTCACGAACTGAAATTCTAAAAAAACATAAAAAGCTAATAGACCAAGGTAAAACCAGCGTTCTTTTTGGAACTGGCAGCTTTTCTGAAGGTCTTGATCTACCGGGTGAGCTTCTTGAAAACCTCGTTATTACCAAGATTCCTTTTGGTGTTCCTACCTCTCCCGTAGAGCAAGCACATTCAGAATATATTGAATCACGCGGTGGTAACCCTTTTATGCAGATTACTGTTCCAGATGCGAGTAAAAAGCTTATTCAATCTGTGGGTAGACTACTGCGTAAGGAAAGAGATTCTGGTAAAGTCACGATCCTTGATAGACGCATAGTAACGAAGCGATACGGAAAGTCCCTACTCGATTCACTACCGCCTTTTAAAAGAACAATAAAATACTAATATCCCCTGCCCTTGAGGTAGTTATGGGCCTTCATCGCTAGGCCCTTGCATTCACAACCCAACATGACTAATCCATAGATTTTTCATGTGGCTGCCCTATCAGCCGATAACGAGAACACTAGCTATTTATGGAAATGATTGAGCCAACCATGTTGGTCATACTTGCTCTGGTTGCATTTGCAGCAGGCTTTATTGATGCTGTCGCAGGTGGCGGAGGGATGTTAACCGTTCCAGCTTTGCTATCGCTTGGCCTGCCGCCACACATTGCACTCGGAACTAATAAGCTGGCCGCAACGTTTGCTTCATCTACAGCTGCATTCACTTACTACCGTAAAAAGCTGTTCAAGCCTGAGTGTTGGGTCAATGCATTCATATCTACTTTAATAGGTGCGACCATCGGCACACTCACTGTTGATGCCATTAGCACCGAGTGGTTAGAGAAGGTATTGCCGTTAGTCATTCTTGCCGCAGCGATCTATACCATTTTTCATAAGACTCCAGATGTGAGCCATAATGTGTCTCCTAAGCCATGCCCTGTGCTTAAGAGAAAACAAAAGTACCAAGGATTCATTCTTGGCTTTTATGATGGGGTTGCTGGCCCAGGAACTGGCGCGTTTTGGACGGTAAGCTCTATGGCGCTTTATCGCTTAAACATCTTACTTGCCTCTGGTCTATCCAAAGCCATGAACTTTACCAGTAACTTTACCTCTTTGGTGACCTTCGCGATTCTTGGTCATATTGATTGGGTTCTAGGTTTAACCATGGGCCTTTGTTTGATGGCCGGTGCATTTGTTGGCGCTCACTCTGCTATTCGGTTCGGTGCTACATTTATAAGACCTGTGTTTGTTACAGTTGTAAGCGTACTTGCAATTAAACTGGCATACGAAGCTTGGTTTGTGAACTTATAGGCAGTAGCCAACGGGAAGTGAAATGAATCAATTTTCAAAGCTAAAAAGTGTTATTGATACCTTGATTGGCCATTGCTCGCAGGTTGACAAATCTCGAGGGGCTTATCATCAAGCCTTGTTTGACCGAGCCTTATTTAAATGCGGCGCCTCTGTTTTGCTTCCCTATGCACTTGAAACTCAGGCAACGTACCGCACCATTGTACGTGAACAAACCTCAAATCAACTGACCGCGTCCAGAGCCAACTACCTGACAGAAAAGCTGACCAATCAGATTGCAGCAATCCAAAGAGAGTTAGCCAACCACGATTTACGCTTGGACCGAAAAAGCAAGTCAGGGAAAACCCTGAACGACCTATACAACGAACTCGCCCAGCACCAAGACTGGCAAAAGCGATTGGTCGATTTAGTACGAGTACGAAAGTTAGCGTTTGATTCTGCGCCTCGCCACAGTAAGAAAAAAGCGGAAGAGGCTTGGCAGTTAGCAAAAGAGCGATTAGAACGCTGTGAAGACTCAATGAAAAATATTGAGAGACTGATTAACTTAGAGAACCCTAAGCGAAATGAACACTGATAACACACCATCACCACTGGATAACGCACCAGAAGAAGTTAAGTTAGCTGTCGACCTGATCTATCTGCTCGAAAGCAACGAAATCGATCCAAAAGTCGCGTTAGAAGCAATCAAAATTGTCCAGCAAGATTTACAAGCCAAACTAGCATCTAGCATCTAGC
>NZ_JBFRTR010000035.1:0-5762 GCF_041474215.1 Vibrio sp. 10N.222.52.C12 | reverse complement strand
GTGATTGAAAGCGGTGACCTATCCCCTATCTTCAATTGGTTAGAATCGAACATTTGGAGCAAAGGCAGCCTGCTTACTACTGATGATTTGGTGAAAGGCGCAACCGGTGAAACCTTGAATGCGCAATACTTCAAAGACCACCTAAGAAGCCGTTACCTTTAATGGAAAAAATTGATAGAGGCTGATCAGTTTATTGATTCAGCCTTTTTAATCACATTTTCAAAACATACTTAGATTGATTTGAAGGTTTTATCCCTTCATCGAACTTAACAATCACGGAAGATTCTGGTACCTACTAGCACGAAATTGGACAAAAACGCGTTAAACTCAAAACTCTAATTCACTTAACTAATATTAGAAAAAGTATCTTGAAACCTTAAAGCTGAGAGGTTGATACGGCGACGTTGAACAATGAGTCTTAGATCTCTAATCAATCACGTTAGTATGGGTGAAGCCTGAAAGTGATAGACTTAGAAAGCGTATTAATAATAATCAACAAAAGTCTGGTGAGTGTGTTATCTTGGTTGTTATCCCTACCGCTTAGTGGGGACTTCTTTTCTTTTCCGAACTCACATCTCGGCACTCCTTAGTTGCCCTCCTAAGCCTCACCGCAGGCTTTAATTATGTCCATTTCAACCCAAAAGTTAAGAAACATCTTCAAACTCACTAGAATTGAAAATGTAGAAATCAACAACGATGTACCCCATTTCGCACCTTGGTTACCACTTGCTCAGAAAGTAAAACCTGTCATCCCTTCTGCGATTATATATTGCGAAGGTAATTTTGGTAAAATTGATGGTAAAACCGCTAATGGGTTAGTGAGACATTCGTTAAGCTATCGTATTCTATCGGTTATTGATAGTGAGTCTGCTGGCTTAGATGCTGGTGAAGTTCTTGATAACAAAGCCAATGGAATACCTATCCTTGCTAATGCTGAAGAAGCTATCATTCACGCAGAAAGCATTCCTGATTACTTCATTTTTGGCATTGCGCCATCAAGTGGCTTTTTATCTGACTTAGATAAAAGCATAATTTTAAATGCCATGTCACTAGGAATGAACATCGTAAATGGCTTACATGAATTCCTAACCGATGATCCTCTATTTTTAGAAGCCAGCTTAAAGAATAACGTTCGAATATTCGATACTCGCAAACCCAAAAATAAAGGCGATCTGAAAACGTTTATCGGGAAAATACACAACGTTAAATGTCCGAGAATTGCTGTCATGGGGACGGATTGCGCGCTAGGAAAACGAACAACAGCAACAATATTAACGAATGAACTGACTAAAAAAGGCCTTAACGTCGTTCTGATTGCCACCGGTCAAACAGGCATTATGCAAGGCGCACAATACTGCGTTGCACTCGATGCTGTTCCTTCACAATTTTGTGCCGGTGAGTTGGAATCTGTCATTGTACAGGCCTATGAAAAAGAAAACCCGGATCTGATTATTATTGAAGGGCAAGGAGCCTTGAGTCACCCTGCGTTTTCAACCAGCGCTTTTATCTTACGTGGCAGCTGTCCAACGGGTGTGATACTGCAACATGCCCCTAAACGTTTATATCGTAGTGATTTTCCTGATTGCCCAATGCCTTCGATTGCCTCAGAAATCAATCTTATCGAAACGTTTTCTAATACCAATGTTATTGGACTAACACTGAATCATGAAGATATGTCGTTGGATGAAACACGCAGTGTGATAGACAGTTACACTACCGAATTTGGTCTACCTGTTACTGATGTCTTGTCACAACCTGTCGAACATCTGTTGCACATCGTAACGTCAGCTTTCCCTAAAATAGAAAGTAAACTGGCCGAAAAAGGGTGAACTACCCTAGGTTAGACATCGATTGTGGGAAAGTTCACCATAACGCTCAATTCCTGATTACTCAGCTCTCACTGAAAAATATATCCGTTACGCCTGTAACAAAAGCCTTCCTCGGTCACCCTATCATCGCACAAGTTCTTATTGATGCTGGCGCACCAATGTTAGCCGATTCAAGAATCGAAAATCTTCAAAAGATGACTGAATCTGGCATTTCTATCCCCAAAATGCTGATACGTACACCCATGCTCAGTCAAGTGGCGAGCATAATAAAATACAGTGATATGAGTTTAAACTCTGAAGTTGAAGTGATTCAGAGGCTTTCACATGCAGCGGAACAACAAAATTGTCGTCACGATATTATTATTATGGTTGAGCTTGGCGATCTCAGAGAAGGTGTGATGCCTAATCGCGTTATTGATTTTATCCGTGAGATTATTTCTTTACCAAACATCACGATAAAAGGAATTGGTACGAATTTAGCTTGTCGGTATGGTGTCGCTCCAGATGATAAAAATATGAATATTCTTTCTGATCTTGCCGATGGAATTGAAGCTACATTTGGGATCAATCTAGAAATTATTTCAGGGGGTAATTCTGCTTCAGTTAACTGGGCTCTTCAGAGAACAGGCTTAACTCGAGTCAATCACCTTCGTATAGGAGAAGCAATTTTTTTAGGCTGTGAGCCTTTAGAGCACGAAAATATCAAAGGCTTACATACGGATGCGATTTCTTTGACCGCTGAAGTGATTGAATCCAAAATTAAACCGACTTTGCCTTGGGGAAGTCGGGGGTTAAATGCTTTTGGTGAAAAAGAAAACCTTCAAGATAGAGGGGAGGTATCGCAAGCTATTCTGGCATTAGGCCGCCAAGATGTTTGTGTCGGCGGGCTTAAGGCTCCGAATGGGATTAAGATCATGTCTTCAACTAGCGATCACCTTGTCCTTGAATCCTCACAGAAACCACTACTTGTAGGGGAAAAAGTCACATTCAGTTTAGATTACAGTGCGCTCTTATCTTCTATGTCTTCACGTTATATCCATAAATATTTTAAGGCACCTAAAGGGAGAAGAAAGGAAGAAGGAGCGCATAATGCTACGAACAACTGTAATTCTCTTCGTCAGTGTCATGCTTAACGGTTGTCAGATAAGCCCAATAAAATCTAATGGACTTGCCGATTATAGAGCGACAGTTATTTCAAGCCAACTTCCACAAGAGTTAGGCTCAATCACACTCGTAAATGCACAGTCAGAGGGCGATAGTGTCACTCTTGTTTTCGTAAAAAAGAAAACTTTGAATATGGACCGATTAGTAGAAAAAGTCGCCGTTAGTTTTTGTGACAACATCGAAATAAGACCACTATTAGAGAGTGGGATCTCTTATCGAATCATTACCTTAGGAAAAAATGAGAAAGTAGAAAGCCTTAACGTCATTTCTCTAGCTAAGTGCTCTAATTGAATGCTTAGCAGTCGAATGGATAAAAGCCAATACGAGTTGTTCAATGTACTCAATGACACTATTTTATTGAGGTTTGACCGCCTTACGCCTTGGGAAAAAAACTTTATCACAGAGTTACACCATAAGGTCGTAACTAGACAACTCATTTCAATTAAACAAAAACAGCTTGCTTTAAGAATTTCAATGAAAGCTTATAAATCAAAGAAGAAAAACGCGCGTTCCAACGTTTAATTTAAGCTTGTGTATACCTAATCTGTTTAAGGCCATCTAAACCTTGGACAGATTAGTAGTATTTACACTTAATGTATTGAAAATAATCAAGTGTAGCGGTGAATGGGTAACAACTTTCAGCGTAATAGCAATTGAAACACCTAAGTATTTAGGTTCCTTTTCGATTAACACTCAGTACCTTCTGAAAGCAACAATGCATCTTCTAATTCAACCCCAAGATAGCGGATTGTATTATCTACCTTGGTATGACCAAGTAGTAGCTGCACCGCTCGGATATTTTTCGTTTTTGCGTAGACTAACGTCGCTTTTGTTCGCCTCATCGAGTGAGTGCCATACAAGTTAGGATCCAACCCCAGATTAGAAGCCCATCTCCTCACTAAGTATCGATAGTACGAATAGCTAATCGGTTGTTGCTTTCGCCTTTGGCTTGGGAAAATAAAATTGCTGTCATGTAGCGAAGCCATCAAAATCCATTTCATTAGACTCTGTTGAGTTCTTGTCGTTATCTCAAATTGAACTTCAATATCTGTTTTGCGCTGGATATGCTTAACGCGGTTAAATATCCTATCTTGCGAAGATACATCGCAAACTCTGAGAACGAGCAAATCACTTGCTCTAAGTTTGCTATCAATAGCTAAGTTGAGCAACGCAAGCTGCATCAAATTATTTTCAATTTCTAATCTGGTTCTGATCCGCCAAATTTCCTCAAGCCGAAAAGGCTTTTTGACGCCACTTCGTTTCGTTTTGTTGAAAACTACCATGATGACCTCCTTTTTAATTTGGTCATCACGATTGTAGTTGGAAGGAAATGGACAAAAGCGTGTCAGTGATTTTACTAATTTAGTAAACAATGAATTACTACAAGTATATAAAGTCGTTTAATCAACTTCCATGAGTGATGTCAATCTGAGTGATATGTCGGCCAAGCACAGCATTTTTGTGAATCGTTGTATTTTTATCACAGGTTTATCCAATACAGTCCCGCTTTAGACGTAAGAAGCTACGCTGCTATCAATTCATTAGGCGCAACATCTTATGACTATTAGATAAAACCGACATTAACGTTGAACTTTATGAAAACAATACATCAAGGTTTGAACTGGCAACTTAATAAATACGCTTTCATTATGTAATGATTTTACTTACAAAGTGATACTGTCATAGACAAAAGATTCCGCAATAATACGTCAAATGGTATGAGTTAAAACTTATATGGCGGTTCGTATCATTGGTGTTAAGTTTGGCTACACCAATTACGCAAACTAAAAAAATAGTGCAGAAAAGCTTTCGATAACATTAGCTTCAATATTCCAGGGCTGTGTCTATTTTTGCATTGCGATTGGCCATCTTCGATAACATCAAGATGTGGCCTACACTAAAACTTCAGGGTAACCAGCACTCTTTCTTTAACGCTTACCGAACTAGTTGTCCAAATTTAAACAAGTGGACTCGATATGAGAGCAAGTGCGCCTAATGAGAGAGCACTCGTCAATGGAATGAACGTCAGTGTTGAATGCAAAGGCGATAAGATATTGGCCACCATTTTAGCTGATAAGTGATATACAAAATGTAGCTGGCTGAGAACACATTAAAGTTATCTTTAATCACACTCGTCAGCATTCTATCAGGGAGTTTGTTTTGGGTTTTGTGACGGCACTATTGTAAAAATACTATACGTACCCTATTTTTGAATCATCGTGGGCAACGCTTGGAACTAATATTTCTGTCATGGGGGCAGGCAAAAAGGAAACAATAACTTCCATCATCGTTTTTAATTAAGACATACATATACCTTAATTAAAAAAATTGGCGCGTTCTAATATGCGCCAGATAAAGAGATCTATAAGATACTTGAAGAGTCTATGTTAAAAGACAGGAGCAAAAGCGACATTACCATTTTGATAACTCAAGATTAGCTTATCAAGATCCTTACATTGGCCAGTTACTTTTAATGAAACACCTACCCAAGGTAAATAAGCATGAATAAAATTAGCTTTTTAAAAATAAACAATACCATTATCAATGACATTATTGGTCTCTCAGTGGAAGAGTCTCAAAAACAACTCATTGCTAACAACGCAGAGTGGCTTGCAGAAGCCAGTTTTAACGACGATAGTATCAACTATGGTATTTACTTAAACAATAAACCTGCGGGGCTAATCTCTCTGATTGACCCTAGAATACTGGACACACACGATGAACACTTTCAAAAGGAGCATTTATATGTATGGCGCGTCATGATTGACC